>JBMTJR010000298.1:0-2932 GCA_049438565.1 Kiritimatiellia bacterium | reverse complement strand
TGCGTAAGCTTATTGCTTGATGACTTCTCCGTTTTTCATTACAAATGATACTTGATTAAATTCTGAGCGATTTCGGTGATTTTCTGACGGTGAATCACGGTTCTGGCCTTGATCACTTCCCGGTCCTGAAACATCTTAAAGCTGAATCCCAGCACTGCGGCACAGAGCAGAAGATTCAGGACGAGAAAAGTTTTAACCAGATTCAATTTCATACAAAGTATCTCCTGACGATTCACCATATTGGATTCGGGTATATAAGGTGCTTGAATCCGAACTGTCAACAGCGTTCCGTCAAGATTTGCCCGGATTTTGTCTGCGGAGTTTTTGGGGTGACATGCCCCGGAGGGCGGAGTAGGGTGCGGACATGAAAATTCTCCTGGTATCCCCCCAACCCTTTTTCAGGGTGAGAGGCACTCCGATCAACATCCGGAACATTCTCCGTGCACTCTCTCAGGGAGGGCATGAGGTGGACCTGCTCTGTTATCCGTTCGGCGAGGATCTGAGCCTGCCCGGTTTACGTATTCTCCGCTCTCCCCGGGTTCCATTCCTGCGGGATGTGAAAGTGGGACCCTCTCTCGCCAAATTTCCTCTGGATGCTTTGATGGCGGTCCAAACCTGGCTGAAAATCCTCCTGGGCTCTTATGAGGTCGTGCATGCGGTGGAGGAGGCGGTTTTTTTCAGTGCCCCGGCCGCCCGTCTGCGGCGAATCCCCTACATCTATGACATGGACTCGCTGATTTCTGATCAACTGGCCTATTCCGGCTTTTTCAAAATCAAAGCCATGTGCCGTCCGGTGGAATGGATGGAACGGCGGGCCATTTCGAAAGCCCGGGCGGTGGTAACGGTCTGTCAGGCACTCACGGATGCGGCGAAACGTTTGTGTCCGACAGCGGGAGTGGTGCAGATTGAAGACGCGCCTTTGGAGGAGAACTTCGTTCCGGATCCGGACGGTGCCCTGGCGCTGCGGCAGGATCTGGGGCTTGGAGAGCGCCCCTGTATCGTTTACACGGGAAATCTGGAGGCCTATCAGGGGATCCTGCTGCTGTTGGAAGCGATGGCAAAACTCAAAGATCTCTGCCCGGAGGCGGCGGCTGTGATTGTGGGGGGGGAGGCGCGTCACCGTCTGATGCTAGAGGATAAAGTGAAAGCCCTGGATCTGGAAAAGCAGGTCTTCTTCACCGGTGCTTTGCCGATGAGCCGGATGCCCGCCTGCATGACGCTGGCCAAGGTGTTGGTGAGTCCCCGGATCAAAGGCGAAAATACGGCGCTGAAATTATATGGTTACATGCAGACGGGCAAAGCGATTGTGGCCACGGATCTGCCCACGCACACGCAGATTCTGGATGAAAAATGCGCCTGGCTCTGCGCGGCGGAGCCGGAGCAAATGGCCAGCGCGCTGGCCTCCGCGCTGCAGCCGGGAGGGGAGGCCAGAGGAGAGGCCGCGGCCCGGATTCTGCAGGAACGGTATTCTCTGGAACGCTTTACCCGTCAGGTACTCTCCCTTTACAGCAGGCTTTCCCAAGTGAGCTCCGAATCGATCCCCCAAAACGGAACCCCCTTGAATGAATCTGAATCTGGAAAGGGGAAGACCCGATGACCGCTCCGGAGATCCCGCCGCCGTCCGGGGATGAACCGAAAGAACCGGGTCCTTTGTTGTCCATTCACCGCAAAACCGTTGAATCCACTCAGGGGATGTCCCCCGCGATTCTTCTGGGAAGCAGTTTTGCACTGGCCATGGGTATTTTCGCTTGGCTGGGTCATCGCTGGGACGAAAAAACCGGCCGTGCCCCCCTGGGCGTTTTGTGCGGGGTAAGTCTTGGATTTCTCTATGGGGGGTATGAGGTGTGGAAGGTAATCCGTCTGGAGAGCGGGGAGGGGAAGAAGGCTGCTAAACAGACACCAAAAGAGCCTTGCTGTCCCCCCGAGGACGGAAAAAATGACTGAAAGACCTTGGCGGACAGTTGCGGAATTTCTCGGACTTTGCCTATGCGTAAGTCTGGTGGTGATAGGCATCCACAAATATTATTTCCGGGAACCCCTGAATCGGGATCTGATCTTTTCCTGGGGACTTCTCATGCTGAATGCATGCTTTTTTCTCGCATTCAGTCAACTTCACTCCCCTTTTGCCCGGAAATGGGGGCTCTCATTCGGACTCCTTCTCCTCTCGGTAAAGCTATTCGTGAATACTTTCACAATTTTTTTGTTTATAGGATTGCAAGCCGTGCGAACCCATGTATTTGTCTCGGAGTTCTTTTCGGGCTACGCAGTGCTGCTTTCGGGCGGGATTCTGCTTTTGCACCGGAATTCACAGAGATTTTAACCTACGAAATTTAACAGGCATGGCTTCGAGTATTGAAGAAAAGACCCAGGCGGTCACGGATTACATCACACACCACGTGATGGATGGGGGCGCATGGTCCGTCGGCACCATGCACATGGAATTTGCCGATGCCAACCTGCCTGCCGCCTTCCGACTTTCCGGTCTGATGAGCCTGATCGGGGCTTCTTTTCTCTGCTGGATGTACTGCAAAGTGTACAATCACCGTGCCCGGGTGCCACGGGGCTGGACCAATGTGATGGAGAGCCTGGTGGTTTTCGTCCGGGATGAAATCAGCATTCCTTAT
The DNA here is from genome assembly GCA_049438565.1 of Kiritimatiellia bacterium. Lineage (GTDB taxonomy): Bacteria > Verrucomicrobiota > Kiritimatiellia > SS1-B-03-39 > UBA6053 > UBA6053. The sequence goes on along the minus strand of JBMTJR010000298.1, from coordinate 308 downwards.
CTGGGAAAAGAGGACGGCCGCAAATTTGCCTGGCTGTTTCTCACACAATTCACCCTGATTCTTACCCTCAATCTGATGGGCCTGATTCCGGTGTTTGCCACGGCCACTTCCAGCCTGAGTGTGACCCTCGCGCTGGCCTTCACCACCTTTCTCGCCATGGTGGGCTGGGCGGTTCAGCGCTACGGATGGATGGGGTTCCTGAAAAATTTCATTCCTCATGGAGTTCCGGTACCGGTTCTGTTTTTGCTGGTTCCGATTGAGATCGCCAGCACCAGGGTTTTAATGAACAATCCGACGATCTCAATCGG
>JBMTJR010000297.1:0-2953 GCA_049438565.1 Kiritimatiellia bacterium | reverse complement strand
AGCACTTGTTATGAAACTCCGTGCAACCCTGCCCTCCGGAGGTTCAATTTTTTGTGGAGGGTTGACATTTTGCTGCGATTGGATCAGGGTGCGGCCCCGGCGCGTCCCCACCTCAGACCTGGAATTTTCCCATGGATGTGATTGAACCCAATACTGATGAGCAATTGAAGGCCCTGCTGGAAGCGAGGGACGAGAAAGCCGTGGTGGAATTTATGCGGGATCTGCCCCCGGCGGAGACCAGTATCACGGTGACCAACCTCAGTGAGGAGGATCAGGATCTGTTCTGGACCCTGCTGATTGCGGGAGACAGTGAGCTCGCCGCCGACCTGGCCGAACACTTTCCAGACGATTATGCGGAGGATCTGGTCGAGGATCTGGATGCCGATTCTGCGGCCAAATTGCTGGATCACTTTGATTCGGATGATCAGTACGAAATCCTTTCCCGTCTGGATGAGGACCAGTCTGAGGAAATCATGGAGAGGATGTCCGACATCGAGTCGCTCGATGTCGAACGCCGCCTGAAGTACGAGCGCTTCGAGGCGGGGGGGATTATGATGACGGAAATCTTGGTGTATCCCAAGGGGACCAAGCGTCAGGATATCGTGAATGACCTGCGCGACAATTACGAAAAGCACCGGCCTTATGAGCATCGCTATCTGTTTGAGGTGGACAAGGAGGGGCGCCTGTCCGGCACGATTCCCATGCGCAAGTTTGTGTATGCGCCGCTGGACTGGGACCGGGAGGATCTGTACGGACGCAAAGTGGAGCCGGTGCAGGCCACCACGGATCTGGAGGAATTACGCTCTATTTTTGACCGGGTGGACCACTCGGTGGTGCCGGTGGTGGATGAGGAGAATCATCTGCTGGGAGCGGTGACCCGGGCGGCGGTGCAGGAGGCCATCGCCAAGCGGCAGGAGGAGCAGTTGATGCAGTTCGGGGGACTGATCAGCGGGGAGGAGCTGCGGATTATGCCCTTCAGCTCCCGCTGTCTGAAACGTCTGGCCTTTCTGTTGCCGAGTATTCTGCTGTCCTATCTGGCGGTAGGGGTGATTGCGCTGTACGAACCGGTGATTCAGCAGATTTCCGTGCTGGCGGTGTTTCTTCCGATGGTGGCGAATCTGAGCGGGGCCGCAGGCAATCAGGCCGTGGCGGTGAGTATCCGTGAACTGACGCTGGGGCTGATCGACAAACGACATTTGCTGCGGGTGCTGGGAAAAGAAGTGCTGCTGGGACTGCTGAACGGGATGGCGATCGGACTGATTCTGGGCGGGATCACCTACTTGATGCGTCCAGAGCAGACCTGGATGCTTCCGGCGGTGATCGGGCTTTCTTACACCTGCAGTTCTGTGGTGGCGGTCTGCGTGGGGGGCTGTCTGCCGCTGCTGCTTAAACGGCTGGATGTGGATCCGGCCATGCTTTCCAGTCCGGTGCTGACCACGCTGACGGATATGAGCAGTTTCTTTCTGGTTTTGAGTCTTGCCAGTGCCTTTTTATTGTAAAAGAGTGTCATTTTCCTGTTGGTCAAGAACCCTTTCCGGAGATAGATTGTAGAAAACGGAGATCCTGTTTATGAAAATTGTCACAAAAATTCGATTGGTTGCGGTTTGTCTGGTTCTGCTGTCCTGGGCCCTCGGCCGCTATGGCAATCCCGCCTGGCTGTGGATTGCCGCCCTGATCGGAGTGAATATTTTTCAAAGTGCCTTTTCCGGTTTCAGTCCTGCGGAGACGTTCTTCAAGGCGATTACCCGTTCCAAAAATGCGGCCACGATGGAGTAGGGATTTTTTCCCGTGTAAGTTGTTAGATTCCCGTTCGTATTTTGAGTATGTGCGCAACTTTCTGATTTTGCCTGCGCCATAAATTCACTGAGGAATATTGAAGATGAAACCAAAAGTCATGACGATCGAACGGGATGTGCAGCAGGATATGGATTTGCGGGGGGTCACGATTCAGGAGGTGGGAATCACCGATTTGAAATACCCGCTGACCGTGACCGGTATTGAAATTGATGAAACCGCGGTTCAGTCGGTCTCCGCCACCCTTTCGCTGGCGGTCAGTCTGGAAAAAGACCTTAAGGGCATTCACATGAGCCGCCTGGTCGAGGATTTGATTGAACAGAATGAGCCGGTCAGCCCTTTGTCGATCCTGCAGTTGCTGCTGCGGCTCAAAAGTCATCAGGGCGCGAAGGAGGCGCGGCTGACGCTTGGATTTGATTATTATCTCGACCGCCAGGCTCCGGTAAGCGGGCGGATTGCCAAGCAGGCCTACCGCTGCGGTCTGGAGGCCCGTCTGGAGGGCAGCCGGGTCACGGTGGTTCAGCAAGTGGAGGTGCCGGTCACCACGCTTTGTCCCTGCAGCAAGGAGATCAGCGCGTATGGCGCCCACAATCAGCGGGGCTATGTGGACGTGGAAATCGCTCACCACTTCAGCGTGGAGCAGGCTCCGGAGATCAAAGTGTGTCTGGAGGAGATTATCGAACAGGTGGAGGCCTCGGCTTCCGCGCCGCTGTATCCGATCCTCAAGCGGGTGGATGAGCGTTTTGTGACCATGCAGGCGTATGAAGAGCCGCGTTTTGTCGAGGATATGGTCCGCAACGTGGCGGTTTTTCTGGGCGAGGATGAGCGGGTGAACCGCTGGAAAGTGCGGGTGACCAACCACGAGTCCATTCATCAGCACAATGCCTACGCCGTGGTGAGCGGAGAAAACTGAATTCTGCTATGGCTTCCTGTCGCAAAACCCCCCAGGGGATTCAGCTTACTTTGGAAGCCAATGAGGTGGATTTGATCCATTTTCTGGGACGGGAACTGACCCGTTTGGTTGAAAATGGAGACCCCACCCACCACAGTCTCCGCCCATTTCATCCCACGCAGCAGCGCGAGCGGGATCCGGAATCGGTAGTGGCCGGTCTGGAGGCGGACTTGGATCTGGCTCTAATGCAGACCCGACTCGAAAGGA
>JBMTJR010000296.1:0-2957 GCA_049438565.1 Kiritimatiellia bacterium | reverse complement strand
GCCGCAGGCTGGGCGTTGGCTTTTTTGGCCGTGTGCAGAGCGGAAGATACGGCCGGGAACAGGAGTCCGGCCAACAATGCGATGATTGCAATCACCACCAACATTTCAATCAGCGTAAATCCGAATTTTCCGGTATTGTTTTTTTTCATCAGTTTCTCCTTAAAGCGCACCATTGCGGTTTGTGATGTCATCGGCTGCCAGATTTTTATCTGGGCCTTTTGAACCAATAAAATAGGTAAACTCCTTAACTCCTGACGCAGGATACTCGTATGGATTCCCCCAGGGATCGACCGGTGTGGTTCCGTTTAGATCCGTGAGATCAAAATCCACTTTGTATTTCTCCGTTTGATACCAATTCACTAAATCCCCCAAGGAAGAAGGATAGGTTCCCTTGTCTGACTTATACACCTCAAGCTCATTCATCAGGTCCGCAATCTCCGCCCGGGCTTTCGCCTCCGCGGCTTTTCGCTGGATGGAGCCGGAGACTCCGATCACGATTCCCATGAGAATGGCGATAACGGCCATCACCACCAAAAGTTCCACCAGGGAAAATCCCTGTTTGTGTTTGTGGGGGGAAGTGGTATGGGTCATAGAGGTCTCCTAAACTTTTAACTGTGCAAACCCTACACGAATCCGTTTCTCAGGTATAGTTTTTTCTTTCCCCAAGACATTATGCCCAAAAGTCCCGAATCTGAAATCAGCGGTCATATCGAGCGCATCACCTACCACTCGGAGGACACCGGTTTTTCGGTGCTCAAAGTGCAGGTCAAAGGCGAACGGGACCTGGTCACCGTGGTGGGAAAAGTTCCCAATGTCACGGTTGGGGAATATCTGACCGCCCAGGGAGACTGGATGCTGGATCCGACCCACGGCAAACAGCTCCGCGCCTCACTTATCCGCACCTCCCCTCCGGACAGTCTGGAGGGGATTGAAAAATTTCTGGGCTCCGGCCTGATTCATGGAATCGGCCCGGTCTATGCGAAAAAACTGGTGGAACAGTTCGGCAAGGAGGTGCTGGAGGTGATCGACAGCCGTTCCGCCCGGCTGGAGGAGGTCGAGGGAATCGGACCCACCCGGCGCAAACGCATCAAAAACTCCTGGCAGGAAGTGAAAACGGTGCGGGAAATCATGACTTTTCTCATGAGCCATGGGGTGAGTACCGCCCGCGCGTTCCGGATCTACAAAACCTACGGGGATCAGGCCATGCAGCGGGTGCAGTCCAACCCCTATTGTCTGGCCCGGGATATCCGGGGCATCGGATTTAAAACCGCAGACCAGATTGCCGGTCATTTCGGCATCGATCCCAACAGTCCCCTGCGCGCCCGGGCCGGTCTGGAGCACATGCTGCTCGAAAATTCCAATCAGGGTCACTGCGCCTGCCCCCGGGACGAGCTGGTGATGAACACCTCCGCCGCGCTGAATATCGAAATGGACGCTCTGGAGGAGGCCGTGCTGCACGGCCTGGCGGAAAAGCGTCTGATGCTGGAAACGAAATACGTTCAGAATCCGCTCGTTTACTTGGCTCCTTTTCTGAACGCGGAGAAGGATCTGGCAAATGATCTGACGCTGCTGAACCAGTCCGCCGCCCCGCTGAGTCAGGCGGATCCGCTCAAAGTGCTGGAGTGGGTCCAGAGCAAACTGGGATTTGAACTCGCCGAAAAACAGCGGGACGCCATCCGCCAGGCGCTGCACAGCAAAGTCATGGTGATCACCGGAGGCCCCGGGGTGGGAAAAACCACGCTGGTGAATGCCCTGATCAAAATTTACGCAGCCCGGAAACTGAAAGTCCAGCTCTGTGCCCCGACCGGCAGAGCGGCGAAACGCATGCAGGAAACCACCAGCCATTACGCACAGACGGTTCACCGTCTGCTGGTGTTTGATCCCGCCAACGGGAACTTCAAACATGACCGGGCCCACCCGCTGAAGGGAGATGTGTTTATTGTCGACGAAGCCTCCATGCTCGACCTGCCACTGGCGCATAAACTGATCGGGGCCATTCCCAAGGAGGCCGTGCTGATTCTGGTGGGGGATGTGGATCAGCTGCCCTCGGTGGGACCGGGTTCCGTACTGCGCGATATTATCCGCAGTGACCGGATTCAGGTCTGCCATCTTACCGAAATTTTCCGGCAGGCGGCCGACAGCCATATCATCACCAATGCCCACAGGATCAACAAAGGCGAATACCCGGTGAGCTGCGGTCCGCAGCGTCCGGGGGATTTTTACCATATCGAGGCGGAATCCGCAGAGGAGGTCTGGAAAAAAATTCAGGGACTTCTGCGCGGACGCCTGCAGCAGCGCTTCCGACTGGATCCGCGGAGAGAAGTTCAAGTTCTGACCCCCATGCAGCGCGGTGAACTGGGAGCCCGCACCCTGAACACCGCCATACAGGAACTTCTGAATCCCCGCGCGGAAGGAGTGGAACGTTTCGGCGTCCGTTTTCAGGTGGGCGACCGGGTCATGCAGACCCTGAATAATTATGAAAAAGAAGTGTTCAACGGGGACATGGGACACATCGTGGGACTGGACCGGGAAGAACAGCGAATCTGGGTCGACATGGGTGGACAAAAGGTGGACTACGGATTCAATGAACTGGATGAACTCAGTCTCAGTTACGCCGTCACCATCCACAAATCCCAGGGCTCCGAATACCCCTGCGTCATTCTGCCTCTGCACACCCAGCACTATATGATGCTTCAACGCAATCTGGTCTATACCGGCGTCACCCGGGGCAAAAAACTGGTCATCATCGTCGGCCCCGCCAAAGCCCTCCGGATGGCCCTGAGCAATGCGGACAGCCAGCAAAGAGTCAGCCTGCTCGCGGAACGGCTGCAGGCAGAATCATAGGAGCTGAAAGCTTTCGGACAGGATGATTTTCAGGACAGAATAATTTAAAGACATAATGATTTCCCCGTAAATCGATGCGCATCCTGTCCAAAAAATCATCCTGTCCAAAAAAT
>JBMTJR010000295.1:0-2961 GCA_049438565.1 Kiritimatiellia bacterium | reverse complement strand
TTTTTGTTGTTGATCGTTCAGGGAGGAGATTGTATGGTCCTGTCTGTTTCGTTAGCCTGATGGATGGTACTGCATGCACAAGTCGTTGACTACTCCGATCTTTGCGCTGGACTTTCTCATCTCTTTGAGAGAGTTGTCACTTCAAAAGTCAATATTTCAGATACGGAGATGTTCTCATGAGTTTTTTTCACGCGATACAAGGCCAACTGGTTAAGCTTCCTTATTGGCGGAAACATCAGCGCCGCCTATCACGCCGCATCAAGGCCCTTGCTGGCACTCCGGATGCGTATGGGGATATTTTCGCCATCGCAAAACAAAACAAACCTGCCGCGATACTGGATATAGGCTGTTACATTGGTGATACCATTGAACGTTTTACGGATGAGCTTGATACAAATATTTATGGATTCGAACCGACCCCGGAAACCTTTTTGAAACTACAGAACCGGTTTGCGGATAGCCACCAGGTACAAGTTTTTAACTGTGCCCTGGCGGCATTTGAGGGGAGGCAAACCTTCTTCTCAAATGCCAATCCACAGACAAACTCTCTGCTCGATAATGATAGAGGAAACACACGTTCTTTTGAGCAGTTCACTAAGCATGTTGAGTCATTGGAAATAGACGTAACGACATTGGATGGTTGGTGCGCCCAATATCTTCCTCAAGGGGATTTAATTGTTAAAGCCGATGTTCAGGGAGGTGAAGGAAAACTCCTTGAAGGCGGACACGAAGTTTTTCTACATCAAGTGATGGCGTTTTACTCGGAAGTGCAACTGTCACCCATGTATAAAGATCAGGCAACTTTTGATGAGTTGAATACGCGTCTTTCAAATGAGTACGGTTTTTGTATTTATAATATATATCCCTGTTTACGAGACAAAATTGGAAGAGCGATTCAAGCGGATGTTTTATGGGTCAAAGAAGAAGTGTTGCTGCGAGACTCTGCTTGAACTGATAGTATTAAGTCTTTTTTAAGTTGTTTTCCTGTCTGGATATCATCATGATATCCGTACGATTTTAAAGAGACTATTTGGAAGATCGAATGCGTATAGAATGTTGTTACAATTGTGGTGAGAGGAACCGTTCCTACTATGCGGAGGAAAACGGATATACCTTAGTAAAATGTGACGGTTGCGGATTACTCTATCTCGAAAACAGGCCGCTCAACGAGGAGATTACGCAAGCCCATAAACAGGGGAAGCACCATGGGATCAAAGAGCTGAATGCTACTGGGGTTTTTCTTGACCATAAAATCACCCGTTACCTTGAAATTCTGGACGACATCTATCGCGGTAAGGTTTCCCATATTCACAGCTGGTTGGATGTGGGGTGCGGTCACGGGGAGTTTATAGCAGCCTTACAGCAATATCACCCAGAAATAGAGAGAGTCTGCGGAACGGAGCCAAATATCTACAAGCAAGCTTCAGCGAGGGAAAGGGGGCTGGATGTAGGTTATTTTGATATAGAAAAACACGAAAAAACGTATGATGTGATTTCGTTGCTCAATGTGTATTCACATCTTCCAGATCCTCCGGAATTTCTGAAGATCCTTAAAGGAAAACTGAATCCGGGAGGGGAGTTGATTCTGGAAACCGGGGATACGGCGGAGCTCAATGCGAAAGACCATTACCGTCCCTTTCTGTTGCCGGATCATCTTAGTTTTGCTTCAGAAAAAATTGTGGTTGATATTTTGGAGCGCACTGGTTTCGAAATTATCAGTATCCACCGCTACCCTTACTGGCTGTTCAATATAAAAAACCTTGTTTGGGAATGCATGATGGCGCTACATCCTCGGCATCAGTCTAAGTTGAAATATCTCCTGAACCGTAAGCTTTATTCCGAATCGGACTTGTATATCCGTGCAAGAGTTGTGAGCATGGAGCCAGACTCATAAGGTTGATTTAGGTCTAACCGGGGTGGCTACGAACATTTCTTCATCCAGAAAGGAATATGGTGTAGACCAAGCAAAAAGATCCAATGGGTTTTTTTATGAAAAACTTCTAAGGAAACATGAATATTTGCAATCGTGTTGCAAAATTTTAAGTGAACGGGATTTGGTCCAACTGGGTTATGGCGTTTCGGTCCTGCCATTGGCCCGTTTTTGGATGATTGGATGCTTTAACCCGGGGAACACCTTGTGCCTTTGGACGAGGGGATTGAAGAGGTTCCTTTAAGAAAACTGCCGCATTTATAATCCTATGCGGTTTCATTTCCATAGATGGAGCGGATCAGCGCCAGGCTGTTGAGTCCGTCCTCTCCGCCGGTGGGTTTGGGGCCTTGGTTTTGCAGATAATCGGTGACTTGGCGATAGTAGGCCTGATGACCGAATCCGTAAACAGATTGGCTGTGGGTGTCGGCGTTTTCAGCCATGGCGTCCTGTTCGGGGTGTGGCTCATCGAACTCCCAGGCTTCAATTGTATTCAGGGCTGTGCCGCCGATGCGGACGGTTCCTTTTTCTCCAAGCAGGGTCAGGGTGCCCTCCCGGTCGCTGCGGCCGAGCATGGTGACAAAAATATTTCCCAGGGTGCCGTTTTCGAATCGCAGGAGGGCGGAGCCGCTGTCCTCGCTCTCCATACTGCGGGCCAGGGTGCCGAGCATGGATTTGACTTCCACCACTTCCCCGCAGAGAAAACGCATGGCGTCGATGAAGTGGATGCCCTGATTCATGAAGGCCCCGCCGTCGAGATCCCGTGTTCGGCGTGGAGGCCGGAGGGCGTGCAGATGCTCACCACGTCGATTTCCGGCAGCTGCAGCATTTCCTCCATCCGGGCGAAAATCCGGGCTCCGGTGGCGGATTCCGCCCGGGTCCGTGCGGCGGGATTTGAATTGCAGACGGCGACCAGGCGGGCATCGGGGCCGAGATGGCGGATCGCGTCTGCGTGGGTGGGGGCCACCCGGCCGTATCCTATGAGTGCGAAGTGGAGAGGGGGCATGGTTTAAAAAGTGTTCCGTCCAGCGGCT
>JBMTJR010000294.1:0-2988 GCA_049438565.1 Kiritimatiellia bacterium | reverse complement strand
GTCTGGAAATCCGGATCAACTCCCAGCCGTTCAAACACAAGTTTTTATGGTGGCGATATTCCGTGGGTTAAATCTGGCGAGGTGAAGCAAGGGCGTATCAAATCGACCGAGGAAACCATCACGCATGCGGCATTGGATAAATGTCCTCTACAGATCAATGAAAAAGGATCTGTCCTGGTTGCCATGTATGGAGCCAACATTGGTGAAGTTGGGATTCTGGAGATTGAAGCAGCGACCAATCAAGCTGTGTGCGCCTGTGAGACCTACACAAACATTGATGAAAACTATCTGCTCTACCTGATAACTTCCCTAAAGCCGTATTTTCTCAGTCAGGGAGCAGGAGCTGCGCAGCCGAATATTTCCCGGGAAAAAATCGTAGCCACCATATTTCCACTCCCCCCGCTCCCCGAACAGCAGCGCATCGTCGAGCGGATCGAACAGTTGATGGCGCTGTGCGACACGCTCGACCAGCAGATCGACGCCGCCACCGACAAACAAACCGAACTACTCAACGCTGTGATGGCGGGGGTGAACCAAGGTGGACTGAGTGGACGAGGTGGACGTGGTATCATGGGAGGAGCAGTCTATGTCTGAGCTGATCCCGAAACATGGCGGATATCGCAAGCTGAAGAGTTTCCAAGTGGCGCAATTGGTGTATGACATCACGGTGCGGTTCTGTGACAAGTATGTGGATCGGTTCAGCCGCACGAAGGATCAGATGGTGCAGGCCGCGCGCTCGGGTGTGCAGAATATTGCCGAGGGCTCGCAGGCCTCGGCGACCTCAAAGAAAACCGAACTCAAACTCACGCAAGTGGCGCGCGCCAGCCTCGAAGAGCTGAAGCTCGATTATGAGGATTTTCTGCGGCAGCGGGGCCTCACCCAATGGGAGCGGGGAAATCCGCTCCGGCAGGCACTGATCAATCGGCGGTGTCAAACCGCCGATGAGGTGGCGGCCTGGATTGTGGAGACGGTTAAAGAAAATGGACTCAGTGGACATTCTGGACAAGGTGGGCCGGCATCGGAAGCGTCGACAAAGTCCACTGAGTCCGCAATGTCCACCAAACTCTACCCTGAGTTTTCCGCCAATGCCGCGCTGGTGTTATTGGTCGTGGCGTGTGCTCTCCTCGACCGCCAGGTCGAACGCCTGGCGCAGGATTTCGAAAACGAAGGCGGCTTTACCGAACGCCTATACCGCGTGCGAAGCGAAAAGCGGAGGCATTCCCGATGACTGGGTGCGGGATATGGGTGCAGAGGCGTTGATCAAAGAGGCGCACCACACCACCCACATCGAATGAACGCTAAGGCAAAGCCCTTGGATTCCTTTTGCAAAACGGCAAGCTGACTATTCAGGATTTTGAAAACATCTGCCCTGATGTGAATCGCCGGAGTTTGCAGCGTGACCTCAGAGGTATGCTGGATGAACTGTTGATTTTGGAGATTGGCGCAGGACCAACAGACCCAACCCGCCACTATGTTTTGGCAGAGCTATGACAAACTGTGACAGGTAGCTATGACAATGCTATGACAATTGCTGTGACAGCAACTTGCGGCAAATTCGCGACAAATTGCGACACGAATCGCGACATGGCCGCTTTGCAGATCCTCCCAAGCTTCATTTCTATTCGATCCCGATAGCGATTCCGATTTCGATTTCGACAGAATCATTGAAAAAGTACTGACTCCCCCGCATTTCTCTGTGCTCCGGGATTGATCCCGGGCGCAGGATGCATACACTTCCCGGCCTATGTATCCCTTCACCAGAGAAAAGTTGAAAGAATGGGCCGGTCCCGATGCCTTCCGGCGGGCGGAGCTGCTGGTGGACGGTCAGCGGGTGCGGGGGCTGAAATCTTTGCCCCGGCGTCTGGAGGGAATGATTGAGTCCCGGCCCCGGGATATCCTCTGCGCGGTGCGTTTTCCCAAAGATTCGGTGGTGCCGGAGAATCTCTGTCCCTGCCGCGAGAACCGGGAACTGGGACTGTTCTGTCATCATGCGCTGGCGCTCTGTCTGGAGCAGCTGAATCTGCAGGAGGACCCGGTGCGGCTGCAGAAACTGATGGAGGAGCGCAAGCGGGCGGAGCGGATTGCCCGCAGCGGGGAGGAGGATTATCTGACCCGGGTTCCGGCGGGAACCCCGGGATCGATTGCCATCCGGCTCTGCCTGGAACTCCCCCCGGATCTGCGTTCCCGCTGGTGGGAGGAAACGATTCCATTGCGGGTGATGATTGAGCACCGCGGACGGCGGGAGCCGATTCATCAGGTGCGTCCGGATCTGCAGGTGAGCCTGCCCCGTCAGGAAGATAACCTGCTTTATGTGCTGGAGGACATCGCGGAGGGGCCGGTGCCGGACCAAATGGATTTGCGGGCTGCAGATTTCGCCAATGTGCTGGAGCTGATGCCGGGGATGCGGATCTGGTTCGGAGAGCGGGAGGGCTTTGTCTCCAATCAGGCGCTCCATTCCGCGGTGCGGCTGGACATGGAGGAGGAAACCGGGATCTTTGATCTGGATCTGGAGACCCGTCTTCCGGACGGATTCGAGCAGGCCCTGCCGGCTTTCTGGGCCGGAGACCGGGGCGCCTGGGTTTTGCTGGGGGATACTTTGTTTCCCTCCAAACCACTGCTTCCGGCGCCGCTGCATCCGCTCTACCGTCAGACCCTCCGCATTCCCCGTGCGGATATCCCCCGTTTTCTCAATAAAGAATTGGAAATTTTAAAAAACCTGGTCCCGCTGCGCAGCGAGATTGATCCGGCCTGGTTTCATCTCGAACCGGCCCGTCCGGGCTACCGCCTGGAGGTCCGCGGCTCGCCGGCCAGTCTCTCCGCCACCCTTTTCGCGGTGTACGGCGGAGTGGAGTGGGTGGCGGGAACCGGAGAGAGTGTGGATGACTTTGTGCTTCCGGATCCGGACAACATCCTGCACTACCATACCCGGAATCCGGAGGCGGAGCGGGAGGCGCTGGACAGTCTGCGCACGCTGGGATTTGGCGGGGA
>JBMTJR010000293.1:0-3000 GCA_049438565.1 Kiritimatiellia bacterium | reverse complement strand
TTTTTTCGGATCACATGACATCGGCAAACCTCCGATTCACCATGCGGAACCAGCCCGCCACCAGAAATAAAAACAGGAAGCTGCCGAAAATCTGCCAGCCCCACATTTCAAGATTCAACGGACGCCCCTGCACGCAGACATCCCGCATCTGCAGCACCGCGCAGGCCACCGGGTTCAACCAGAGCATGATCCGCCATTTTTCCGGCACCAGGGCCGCCGGATAGAAAATCGGGCTGAGAAAAAACAGCATATTCAGCACCAGTCCCACCGCATGGTTCAAATCCCGCAGAAATACCCCCATCCCCGAAAGCAGCAGCGACATGGCCAGCGTGAAAAGCACAAACGGAATCCAGACCAGCGGCAGATACAGAATGGTCGGCGGGATACTTCCGTTCACCGCATAAATGCCCGGAATCAGGATCAGCAGTGCCATCAGCATGTGGAACAGGGAGGACCCCACAATCACCGCCGGAAGCAGGTGCACCGGAAAAGAAATCCGCTTCACATAATTGGGAAAACTCAGAATCAGACTGGGGGAGCGGGAAATCACCTCGCTGAAGAAATTAAACGGAATCAGTCCGCAGAACAGCATGATAATGAAATATCCGGGCTGGGTATGGTCTTTGCTCCACTGATTCTTAAAGAAAAAAACAAACACCAGCGTGTAGGTCGCAATCAGAATCAGCGGAGTGATGAAGGACCAGAGAATTCCCAAAAGAGAACCCCGGTACCGGGCGGCCACCTCACGCCGGGTGAGGGCAAACCACAGGTTCCGGGAAAGAAAAAATGAATGGAGCAACGCAGCGGGGCCACGAATAAAAGCGGGTAGTGACATGCAGTGGATTCGAGTTGGATAACTTGTCTGTCCTGCCCCTCGGGAGGGAGATTGAACAAGCGGGGATCAAAGCAAACCCCCTGCGGAGGATCAATTCATTTTCCAAGATCTTTTCGGACTTCCCGAACCGCCATTCCTGTCTTTGCAGACTTGCTTTCCTCCGTTTTTTCAGGCTAGGGAAAGAGGACTGTCTTTTCACCTCTTCCCCTCTCCATGTCCAATCCCGCCTCTGAAAAACCGCTGATCAGCATTGTGATTCCCTGCCTGAACGAGGCCGTAACCCTGCCTGTCTGTCTGCGCAAGGCCCAAAGCAGCATGGCGGAGCATGGGATTCCCAATGAAATCATTGTGGCAGACAACGGGAGCACCGATGACTCGGTTGCGATCGCGGAAGCTGCCGGTGCCCGGGTGGTTCACGTCACCGAGAAAGGCTACGGCAGCGCGCTGATGGGAGGGATTGAGGCGGCGCAGGGGGAATTCATTCTCATGGCGGATGCGGATGACAGTTATGATTTTCTGGAAATCCCCCGGTTCTATGAGGCGATGTGCGAAGGTTATGATCTGGTGCAGGGCTGCCGCCTCCCCAGCGGCGGCGGAACCGTCCGTCCCGGCGCCATGCCCGGTCTGCACCGCTGGCTGGGAAATCCTCTGTTTTCTTTTCTGGCCCGCTCCTGGTTCAAAGCGCCGATTCATGACATCTATTGCGGAATGCGGGCCTTCACCCGGGAGCTGTACGATAAGCTCGACCTCCACTGCACCGGCATGGAGTTCGCCACCGAAATGATTATCAAGGCCAGCCTCTATAAATCCAACATTCACGAAGTGCCCATCACCCTGCACCCCGATGGCCGCACCCATACCACCCCGCATTTGAAAACCTGGCACGACGGATGGCGGACGCTCCGCTTTTTTCTGATGAGCAGTCCCACCGTGCTGTTTCTGATCCCGGGACTCGCTCTGATTGCGGCCGGCACGCTCTCCTATCTCATCGTCTACGCCAATGTCCCGCTCGGCGGGGCCATTCTGGATGCGCATACCCTGCTGTTTGCCACCCTCGCAATCATTCTGGGCTATCAGGGAATTCTCTTTTCGTTCTTTACGAAAATCTTCGCCATCTCCGACCGGCTGCTGCCTCCGGATCCCCGCTTTTCAAAACTCTGTTCCGTCCTCACCCTGGAAAAAGGGGTGATCGGGGCACTGGTCATCCTGCTGCTGGGGCTGGGCCTGCTGGGCAGTGTGGTGATTCAGTGGCTGCAGAACGGTCTCGGAAACCTGGACTACAGCCATACCATGAAACGGGTGATTCCGGGTTTTATGTTCACGTCTCTCAGCATTCAAACCGTCTTCTCCGGATTCTTTATCAGCATCCTGGGGATGCGCAAACGGTGAGCGGACATGCCTCTGCCCCCCCGGGCCGACCCGGACATCCGCTTTTCTGTCATCCTGCCCGTCCACCAGGGCGAACGCTATCTGGAGGAGGCGCTGGAGAGTCTCCGGGCACAACCCGCTGAATTCCGCAAACACCTGGAAGTGATCGCGGTGGACGACGGGTCCACCGACCGCAGTCCGGAGATTCTGCAGGCATGGAAGCAGGAGCTGCGGGTGACGCTTCATTCACGACAGGGTGGATCCAACTGGATGTCCGCCACCAATGACGGACTGAAACTCGCCCAGGGCACCTGGATCAGTTTTTTGCATCAGGATGATCTCTGGGACCCCCAAAGACTTCCGGATCTGGATCAGGCCATCCGGGAAAACCCGGAAGTGCGCTTTTTCTGTCATCCGGTGCAGCTGATCGGCCCCTCCGGCAAACGCTTCGGCACCTGGAACCCGCCCCTGAAGTGCGGAAACGCGCTGGAGGTTTCGTCGGTCATGCCCCGACTGGTCACGCAGAATCCTCTGGGGATTCCCGCGCCCTGCTTTCACCGCAGTTTGCTCGAAGCGGAGAACGGGCTGCGGGAGGATCTGTGGTTTCTCGCAGATTGGGATTTCTGGCTGCGCCTGCTGTCCAAATCCCGGAAGTTGCTTTGCCTGCCGGACGCTCTGGCCTCTTTCCGGATTCATCCTGAATCCCAGACCATGACCCGCAGTCATCAGGAGGCGGAATTGCGGACCCAGTTCGGGGAGATTCATGAATGGGTGCGCCAACAGTTTAACGGTCAGCA
>JBMTJR010000292.1:0-3018 GCA_049438565.1 Kiritimatiellia bacterium | reverse complement strand
AAGCAGCATGCCCACCGGACCGAAAACCCAGCCCCAGAAAATCAGCGACATCCAGACCACCAGAGTGCTCAGTCCCAGTCCTTTGCCCATGACCCGGGGTTCCACCAGATTGCCGAAAATAATGTTGATGGTGAGATACCCGGTCAGCGTGACGATGGCCCGGGCGGTTCCGAACTGCACCAGCGCCAGCATCACGGGAGGAACCGCGGCCAGAATGGAGCCGATGTTCGGGACATAGTTCAGCAGAAACGCCAGAATTCCCCACAGCAGGGCGTAGTCGAGTCCGGTCACCCGGCAAAGCAGATAGGCGAGCACGCCGGTGATGAGACTGATCCAGCTTTTGATGGCCAGGTAGTGATTCAGCGATTCGGTAAAGCGGTTGAAGCCCGGAATGCTGGGGTGATCCTTGCCCAGGGCAAGCTGCAGTTTGTTGGGCAGACCGGCCAGTTCCAGGAGCAGAAACACCACGGTGAGCAGAATCATGAAGGTGTTGGTCAGCATCCCGCGCAGGAACTGGGTAAGGGTATTGACCACCAGGGTCATGGCCCGGGCCGGATTGATCAGCGAATAAAAGGTGTCCGAATTCACATCCACTCCCTTGGCCTCCAGCCAGCGGATCCAATCGGTGGTGATGGCCTTCAGACGAATCTGATAGACATCGGAGGCGGAGGCAAACTGGGTGATCGAGGAGCCGGCAATCTGAATCAGCAGCCAGAGCACGCAGAGAACCGCAGCCACAATGGCCAATACAGAAAAAGAGGGACGGATGCCCTGTTTCCGCATCCATATCATGGCTGGAGACGTGATAATGGCGATAAAACAGGCAAGCAGGAAGGGGATGATGATGCTGCCGGCGGAGCGCAGACCGGCAATAATAATGACAAAGGCGGCAAAACTGAACAGGCCGCGGGTTAATCCAGAAAAATTCATGCCGGAGTTTAAACAAAAAAAACGACAGAGGGCGAGCAGGATTCGCGAGGGATCTTTCAGCCCGTCGGTAAGGGACCATTTCACTTGACAATGGTTGCGTTCTCCCTATAGATTCCGCCCCTACTTTACCTAATTTTGGAGGTTCCTTTGAATGATACTGCTGAAAAAAATGCGGATGTGAAACAGTCTGCGGCATTTATTTTTGAATTTGACCATTCGGTGGCCACCCTGCGGGATGCCTCCTATGAAGTGTTGCAGAGCATTTTTGATGATGTGGATCTGACCCCCATTCACTATTCCCGTTTTTGTCTGTCCATGGGCCCCCACAAAACCATTGAGCAGCTCCAGAATGGACTGGGAGTCAAGAAAGGCCAGCCCAAAAAAGTTTCGGAGGAACTGATCAGCGGAATCAAAATGCATTTGGAGTCCGGCAATGTGCAGGTGACCGATGAACTGCGGGACATCATTGTGCAGGCCCGGGAACGCAACATGCGGGTCGTGGGGATGACCGCGCTTCCCCCGCAGGCCCGGGACGCACTGGCCGACCGTCTGGACCTTTCCGGTCTGGGAATCGATCTCTACTCCTTCAGCAAAGATCTTGAGCCCTATCCGCGTGCGGATGCCTGGCTGCGGCTGACCAAAGAGTGGGGGCTGGTGGCTTCAAACTGCATTTCACTGACCACCAGTGCGCAATCCTGCAAATCCTCCATCACCGCCGATATCCCCACCGTTTCCTACCCGGATCTTTTCACCAGTTTCCAGGATTTCGGAGGCTCCATGGATGTGATTGAATCCCTCAAGGGCTTCAAACTCGCTCCCTATCTGGATCACGAAATCACGGTTTCCTGATTCCGGAAACCTCGGACGGAACGATCTCCGATCCGGTGCCCCTCTTCTGAGGCGGTCACCGGATTTTTTTTGGATGCGAAACGGAAGCGGTTCCGCACAAAGCTGAACCCAGGTCCCCGGGGAACGGCCCGGATTACAGGGCAGTATCTTTGTCTCAGTTTTTCAACCGCTGTGAGCGGGAAATTGCAGACGCTCCCCTTGTAAGAATGTACTTACAGTATTTTAAACTCTCGTACTACATATTTACAAAAATTTGTATGTTATGCAAATAATTCACGATTCATAACCTCACTTTCCCCTATACAAAGGCAATGTCCCGATTTATTTACATAATTTACATGCTGATCTGGTTGCCGGTTGATTTGTTCAGACTGCTGCAGCATTCCTGGGCCTTCTGGCTGCAGTCCGTCTATTTCCGCCGAAATTGGGGGGTCTGGGAACAACCATGTATTTTTTGTCAGGACCTTGACCGGAGTGCGATTCCAAGGAATATGAAATACATCATCCGATACCGTAATCCCTGGCTGATCCGCCTGTTGCTGCCCGGCCTCCGCACCGAGAAATCAGTCTCCTGCGGCAAGCGCCGCTACATATGCAATAACGAAAGTGGAATTGTACGCGGAGGCTGGCGGATTGCGGGGATCACCTTCCTCATCACGCTGTTTTGGCTGCTGATTTTTCTCTTTCTCACTTATCAGGCGGTTTTTAAATGAAAGCAACCCATCCTCCTCCTTCCCAGGCCTCCTCCGCCAAGACATTTGTGATGGTCGTGGACGATCATCCCCTGATCCGGTATGCGATATCATGTGCAATAGAATCCGCACCGGATCTTGTTCTCTGTGGCGTCGCCATGGGATGCGGTGACGCATTGAAATTGTTTGATTCCATACAGCCTGAGGTTCTCCTTTTGGATCTGAACCTGAAAGACGGAGACGGACTTTCATTTTTGCGGGTGCTTTCATCCCGGGGAACTCTTCCCCGTACGCTGATTTTATCGGTTTGTGACGAGGCGGTCTATGCCAGCCGGGCCCTGGATGCCGGAGCGAAAGGCTATATGATGAAGGATGAGCCCATTGAAAAAATTCTGGGTGCGATCCGCAAGATTGCGGAGGGTCATCTTGCTTTCAGTGACCGGGTGGTCAGCCGTCTTCTGGCAAAAGACGGATCCCAGGGGCCTGCCCATCACGAGGGGTTTGAGGTTGCTCATTGCCAGTAAATCCTTGTTCTCCCGGTACAGGA
>JBMTJR010000291.1:0-3026 GCA_049438565.1 Kiritimatiellia bacterium | reverse complement strand
TGGTGTCGAGACCGGCGGTTCCAACGTCCAGTTCTCCATCAATCCCAAAGACGGCCGGATGATCGTGATCGAGATGAATCCCCGGGTGTCCCGCAGTTCCGCGCTGGCCTCCAAAGCGACCGGTTTTCCCATCGCGAAAATTGCGGCCAAACTGGCGGTAGGCTACAGTCTCGACGAACTTCCCAACGATATCACCCGCCAAACCCCGGCCTGCTTTGAACCCACTCTCGATTATTGTGTGGTGAAAATTCCGCGCTTCGCGTTTGAGAAGTTTCAAAGCTCTATCCCGATCCTGGGCGTCAGCATGAAGTCCGTGGGGGAAACCATGGCCATCGGCCGCAACATGAAAGAGGCTTTCCAGAAAGCCCTGCGCGGACTGGAACGGGGGCTGGACGGATATGATCTGAAGTGCGAGGAGCTGGTCAAAGACCGGGTGCTGGAAGGGAAATTCGCCACCACCCATCCCGACCGGATTTTCCGGATGAAAACCGAAATCAAAAACGGCATGTCGATCGAGGAGCTGTACGCGCGGACGCACATTGACCCCTGGTTTCTGGATATGCTGATGCAGATCTGCGAGCGGGAAAAAGAGATTCTCGAAGCGCCGGAACTGGATGCCGAGCTGATGAAAGCCGCCAAAGATGACGGATTTTCCGATGCCCAGATTGCCGCCCTCCGGGGCCTGGAGGAATTGGAGGTCCGCAAAATCCGCAAAGATTTCGGAATTATCCCCCGCTACCGGGTGGTTGACACCTGTGCCGGGGAATTCGAGGCCTACACCCCCTATTATTATTCAAGTTACGGTGTGAGTGACGAATACCGGGAAAGCGGAAAGCCGAGAATTATGATTCTGGGCAGCGGTCCCAACCGGATCGGTCAGGGCATCGAGTTTGACTATTGCTGCGTCCACACCGTGATGGCGCTGCGGGACATGGGCTATGAAACCATCATGGTGAATTCCAATCCCGAAACCGTTTCCACCGATTACGACACCTCCGACAAGCTCTATTTCGAACCCCTCACCTTCGAGGATGTGATGAACATCTACGAACGGGAAAAACCCGAGGGCGTGGTGGTGCAGATGGGGGGGCAGACTCCGTTGAATCTGTCGGTGCCACTGGCTGCGGCAGGCGTGCCGGTGCTGGGAACCCCGGCTGACAGCATCGATCAGGCCGAGGACCGGGAACGCTGCCGGGTGCTGCTGAACGAACTTGGACTCAAACAACCTGAAAGCGCGACGTCCATGAATGTGGAAGACGCGGTGGCCACCGCCCAAAAAATCGGACTCCCGGTGATGATCCGTCCCTCCTATGTTCTGGGCGGACGGGCCATGATGGTCGCCCGCACGGAGGATGAAATCATTCCTTTTGTCAAAGAGGCGATCAAAGCGGCCCCCAAACATCCGGTGCTGATTGACCGTTTTCTTGAAAACGCGGTCGAGGCCGATGTGGATGTGCTCTGTGACACCGAGGATGTGTATGTCGGCGGAGTGATGGAGCACGTGGAGGCGGCCGGCATTCACTCCGGGGATTCTGCCTGCTGTACGCCGCCCTATTCTCTTTCCCCGCTGATTGTGGACCGGATCAAAGATGCCTGCGGACGGATTGCACTCAAACTGAATGTGCGCGGACTGTTGAATGTACAGGTGGCGGTGCACGAGGGGGAGATCTACATCATCGAAATCAACCCGCGCGCCTCCCGCACCGTTCCGTATCTGAGCAAATCCACGGGAATTCCCATGGCCAAGCTGGCGGCGCAGGTTTCCGTGGGTCGGAAGATCAAAGAACTGAACCTTCCGGTCTTCGGAACCCCGAATTATCATTGGTATGCGGTCAAAGAAGCGGTCTTTCCCTTCAACCGTTTTGCCGGCGTGGATCCGATTCTCAGTCCGGAAATGAAATCCACGGGAGAAGTGATGGGCATGGATTATGTGTTCGAGGCCGCATTCTGGAAAGCGCAGATTGCGGCGGGTCAGGCACTGCCCAGAGAAGGTACCGTGTTCCTCAGCGCGAATGATGAATCCAAGGGCTGGATGACGGATATCGGGATCACGCTGCATGGTCTCGGATTCAAGATTATTGCGACGGAAGGCACGGCGGAGGCGCTTGCGGAAAAGAATATCCCCACTGAAACGCTGTATAAACTCGCGGAAGAAAAATCCCCGAATATCCGGGACTATATGGCTGACGGAAAAGTCGGACTCATCATTAACACCCCGAGTTCAGCCATTTCTAAAAAGGACGAAGTCAAAATCCGGGCGGAAGCGGTGCTGCGGGGCATTCCCATCATCACCACCAAGTGGGGAGCCCTTCCCAGCGTTGCTGCGATCGAATACATCAACAAACGCAACTGGACCGTCACCGCACTGCAGGAGTATTTCCTCGCCTCCCCCAGCGGAAACAAATTCCGCTGAGCCGGACAGCCCGGTCAGGCTTAGGGTGCCGGAACCCAGAGAGTCAGGGTGCTGGATCCGTAATTTTTGGATTTCAGGACCTTCCATTCGGACAGATCCGGCAGTTGCAGACGGGAAGAGGCCTCCACCACCAGCAGACCTGATTTCGCCAGGACGCCGGAGTTTGCCACCGCGCCAAGCAGCTGGGCATAGGCCCCATTTGGTTCCAGCAGTGCGTAGGGAGGATCGGCGAAAACCAGATCCACCTGACCCAGCCCCGGGGTTTTGAGATAACGGAAACTGTCCAGCACATGAACCCGCAGCGCGGCAGTGCTCCCGGCTTTTGTGACTTTCGCGGCATTTTTTTCAATCAACCGGCAGGTGCCCCCATGTTTCTCTACAAAATCGACCCGGGCAGCCCCCCGGCTGGCCGCCTCCAGCCCCAAAGCACCGCTGCCGGCAAACAGATCCAGTACCGCGGCATCCGGAATCCGGTCCCGCAAACTCCCGAACAGACTTTCGCGGATGCGGTCTGTGGTGGGCCGGGTCCGGTTTCCCTTCAGCACCTCCACCGGGATTCCGCCCGCGACTCCGCCGGTGATTTTCATGACCTCAGTCGGAAAAACGGAATTTG
>JBMTJR010000290.1:0-3057 GCA_049438565.1 Kiritimatiellia bacterium | reverse complement strand
GGCGCTTCCGGATTTCTCTGGATATGCGCTATGTAGGTCAGTCCCACGAGTTACGGGTGGAGCTCGCGGCGGAGGATCTGGGCCGGGGGGATCAATGTTTTCATGAGCTCCACCGTCAGCGCTACGGACATGCGGAACCGTCCGCTGCAGTAGAATTGGTGACCTTGCGGGTGGAGGCGGAGGGTCCTGAACCCCGCTGTGAATTACCTGAACTCGACGCGGAGGGAGACGGCCGGGAGATACAGGGCGAGGTGGTGGTCCGGAGCCGTCTGCGGCGCGGAGACCGATGCCGGGGTCCGGCTCTTCTCGTGGAGGATTTCCACACCGTGTGCCTCCCGGCGGGCTGGCAGCTGGAGGTGGACCGGGTGGGAAATTTGCTGGGAACCCGGACAGGGGAGAGGCTCTGATGTCTGCGGAAAGATTTTCCCCCTCGGAGCTGGCGGTGATTCAGCAGCTGTTTGCGGCGATTCCAGAGGAGATGGGCGCGGTGCTGGGCCGTACCGCCTACTCTTCGAACATCAAAGAGCGGCGGGATTACAGCTGTGCCCTGTTTAATGCGGAAGGGGAACTGCTGGTGCAGGCGGCGCATATTCCGGTGCATCTGGGGGCGATGCCCCGGAGCGTGGAGGCGGTACTGACCGATTTCCCCGTTTTGCAGGCGGGGGATGTGGTGATGCTGAATGATCCTTTCCGGGGAGGATCCCATTTGCCGGATGTCACGCTGGTCAGCCCTCTGTTTTTAGAAGGGGAATCGAGCCCATCCGGTTATGCGGCCACCCGGGCCCATCATGCGGATGTGGGAGGAATGACGCCAGGATCGCTTCCGAACAGTGAAAACATCTATCAGGAGGGGCTGAGGATTCCGCCGGTGCGTCTGCAGCGTCAGGGAATTCTGGAAGAGGATCTGCTGCGTATTTTCTGTGCGAACAGCCGGAATCCCGCAGAGCGGAAAGGAGATTTGCGGGCGCAGCTGCAATCGCATCAGCTGGCGGAACTGCGCTGGCGGACTTTAGGGAAACGGGCGGGCGGGCCCGGAGCTCTCCGGGAAATGGGAGCCGCGCTGGTGGAATACGGACAGCGGAAAATGCAGTCCTGTCTGGAGGGACTTCCGCAGGGGAGCTGGTCGCATACGGAAGAGCTGGAAACCCTCGGGCGGGAGAATGCTTTTACGGTGCTGCGGGCCGAGATGACGGTTGCGGAAGGCGGAGTGACGGTGGATTTCCGTGCCTCGGATGATGCGGTCCGGGGAAGTCTGAATGCGGTGCATGCGATCTGTGAATCCGCAGTGTACTATGGATTTCTTTGTCTGATGTCCGCCCGGTTTCCGGGGGAAATGCTGCCGGTGAATCAGGGAACTTTCCGGAGAATTGAGTGTCTGACCCGCCGGGGTTCGGTTCTGGATGCGGGCTGGCCTCATGCGGTTGCGGGGGGAAATGTGGAAACCTCCCAGCGGGTGGTGGACTGCGTGCTGGGTCTGCTGGCGAAAGCCCTGCCGGGGACCTTCCCAGCCCAGTCGCAGGGGACCATGAACAATGTGACCCTGGGAGGCGCGTATCAGGGAGGTCATTTCTCCTATTATGAGACGCTGGGCGGCGGCGCGGGAGCGGGTCCCGCAATGCCGGGAGCTGATGCGGTGCAGGTGCATATGACGAACACCCTGAACACGCCGGTGGAGGCCCTCGAATTCAGCACCCCGTTGCGGGTGAGGGCTTATTCGATTCGGGAAGACAGCGGGGGCGCGGGAAAGCAGCGGGGAGGCCACGGACTGATCCGCGAATGGGAAATGCTGGAATCCATGGAGGTCACCCTGCTGAGCGAGCGCCGGAAACTTGCCCCCGCAGGAATGGCAGGTGGAAAAAACGGAAAACCGGGTGCGCAGTTCCGGATCACCGCTGCAGGCACTCCCGTGCCGCTGGAGGCGAAAGGTTCCTGGCGTTTTGAACCCGGAGAGCGGCTTCGAATCGAAACGCCCGGCGGGGGAGGCTATGGTGAGCCCGATGCGTAATTGTCTTTTCTGTTTGGAAACTTTCTTTTAGGCTGATCACGCATGTCCGACAAAGAGTCCTCTCCGAAAAGTTTTCTCACGCACAGGCCGAAAGCAACCGCGCCGGCGCCTGAGACCCTGCGTCCGGCGCCGAAGGTCATGGAGGCGGAGGCGGTTCCCCGGCGGGAGATTCATCAGGCGGCTCTTTCGGGCAAAATGGCCACCATCAGTTCCCTGCGGGAATCGGCGGGTCCTTCCGCCTCATCGCGAAAGAACGCCGCTCTGGGCAAAGCCACCTCGACTCTGCCCGCCGCAATGGCCCGGGTGCACCGTCAGCATCAGGAGGAGGAGATCCGGGAGCGGCTCAGGGAGCCGGCGTCCGAAAAAAAAGCCCTGATTCGGAGACCGCACGAGTCCGCGGATTTACGGGTGGAGGATCCTCATCCCGGCCTGGCGGCGTCTGTCTTCTGGTTTGTGTTTACTTTCGGAAAATTCGCCAAGAGTGCACTTTTGGTTCAGCCGCTGTCGGTGACCCTGCTGTTCTGTATGCTCTGTGGGATGGGTTCCATCCAGTTCTTAATGCCCTGGATAGTACCCGCGCCGGGTCCGGGTCTGTTCTATGACAGCCGTTTTGCGGTTCAGGTGCTGGGGGGCGGGATACTGGCCGGACTGCTCGCCTGCGGGGCGGTCAGTCAACTTCTGCACCTTCTGTTGAAGAGGAAATGGGGAGGGATCAGCCGCTGGTTTGGACTCAAGCTGGTGGTGGATGCGTTTCTTCCGCTGGCCTTGATGCAGCTGATCGTGCTCGGAACCGGAACCTTTCTGATTGGGGAGGCCTATTGGCGGGGGACACTTCCGGCCGGGTATGGCATTTTTGCCGGCATTCTGCTGCCTTTCTGCTGGATCTGGGGCGGTTACCGGATGGCTCAGGGGGTGACGGGACTGTTTCAACCGGCTTTTCCGGTCCGGCTGGGCTTGAAAATCGGAATGCTGTTCCTTTTCGCCTTCCCGTTGCTGAGCGCCCGCTCCGGTCTCTTTGAGCGTCTGGGGGCGGCACGGGATGCGGACTGGGA
>JBMTJR010000289.1:0-3075 GCA_049438565.1 Kiritimatiellia bacterium | reverse complement strand
CCGAAGACTTTCAAAATCCGGTCGTTTCAGCGTGCATCCGCCTCCTCGACCCTTCATAGAGAAAATCCCATGAATACCCGAAAAAAAAATCAGCTCTTTGTAACCCTCTTTCTTCTGACCGTGATTGGATTTACGGGACTCATGACCTTTTATGTGGGTCCCATCATGATGGGAGTCCGGAATCAGGTGGCGCAGGATCAGGTGCTGTTTAAGTGTCAGAAAGTCCACAGCGGCACGGAAATCGACGTGCAGATGCGGGGCTGGGAGCGGCCCAATCCGCATCCGGTGTTTCCGGTGCAGTTTGCCGGACTGGACAGTCCGCCCCCCGGAGGCGCGGAGGATCCGCAGCTCATCGCCTGGGCGGAGCGCCATGAGCTGGATCCCGAATTTGCGGCCCGCATGGGCGAATCCGCCCGGAAAACCCTGGTGGCCTTCATCCGCAAACAGAATCTGTTTCTCTACCGGGAGGACGGCACCCGGAGTCTGGGCAGTCTCGAGCCGGAGAGCCGGGTGCATGTGCTGGTTTCCGGCACCAATGTGAATCTGAAACAGCTGGAGCATGGACTGGCCTTCCATGACCAAAGCCGTCCCCACGCATTTTCCGACCTCTATGCCGCCGCCGAGGCGGAAGCCAAAGCCGCCGGACGCGGGCTTTGGGCGAACCCGAAGTAAACACAGGACGCGGGGCGTCCCCGCCCCGGTCTTTCAAGCCTTATCCTTAAGGTCAGTTTGTTCCGTACGCATACGCTGAACATCATAAATGTACGAAAAAGACTATAAAACTACATTTATGTCACACCGAAAACAGAACCCGTTTTTTTTCTGCATCCCATTATACCCTCTTCGATTTCGGGGTAAGATAAGAGGAAACTCAAAAAGGTTGGTTTTTGCGAGTATTAAATCGTTTTAGCTGTTTTCTAACCCAAATGCATTTGTCGCGGAGATTCCTCCGCCTATTTTGCGGCACCATGCGCATGAAATTTCCGAAATCATCAAAATCCGGCTCCACGCTGTTGCTGACCCTGTTGGTGGTCAGCCTGCTGCTGGTTATTGTGACTTCGTTCACCGTCTATGTCCGGCTGCAGTTGCGGGAGGTGTCGAACCGGATCGAATTGATTCAGGCCCGGCAAAACGCAAAACTGGGAATGTTTCTGGCGCTCAACAAACTGCAGATCAGCGCCGGTCCCGACCAGCGGGTCACCGCCCGCGCGGAGATTCTGGGCAGTTCAGTGTCTGCCTTAAGCCGCTTTGTGACCGGAGTCTGGGATACGGAAAATCCGAATGACGATCCTGACTGGCTCATTTCGATGCCGCAGGGTCAGGTTTTTGATCCCTTGACCGGGCCAAATCCTGCCGCATCCATCCCTCTGTTGGATGCCGGGGTGCTGGGAGCCAGTCTGGATAATAACGACCGGATTCTGGCAGGGAGAATTAATATTCCGGGCAGCTCCAATTCGGGAACTTACGCATGGTGGGTTTCCGACGAAGGAGTAAAGGCCAGTTTAAGCCTGAGCGATCCTTTCCTGAACGTCACGGATATCCAAACCCTGGACCAGACAGAATTAAAACGGCTCACTTATGCGGTTCCCAAGCGGAATGCACAGGAATACGCGTTTACGGGAAGTACGGATTTTGATTCCCCGGCGCTCAATGAGGTGACCCAACGTGCGACGGATCTGAGTCAGTACGAACTCGCCAGCGGATTATCAGATCCCCGGGAAAATGGAGGCTTTCATCACTACACAAACCGGGCTATGGGGTTGTTAACTGAACCGCTTACCGGAGGAGTTAAAAAAGACCTTTCCCTGAATCCCAGCCTGTTAGGCTCCGGCTTTGAGGCGTTTATGGATTTCACAAATTATTTGGTGGATCCAACACCTGCGCACCCTGTGATCAAAAACGAAAGTGATCTCCGCCGGGCGCACCGCATTACCCCACCCACCAACCTTACCCCTGCTGCAGGCGAAATCGTTCACTCCGTAACACCCATCATCACCGATTTCGGACTTCAGTTCAGCCCGAGGAGAGCATCAAATTCTAATGGAAGGGCCTCCCTGATGATGGCGATCGTGCTTGAACTGTGGAATCCCTACACTACGGCTTTGGAGGAAGAGGATCTCATTCTGGAAATCAGTGGATTCCAGCCTTTCGACATGACGCTCCGGGATGCCGCGGATACGGTGGTATGGAGCAACACTTTTGATCCCGGGGCGGTGTTTGGCACTACGGTTTCCGTGAGGCTGGGTCGCGAACAGCTCCATACTACAAAATATCTGGCCAATGATGCCTACGATACAAAGCTTCAGGGGCCCGGACGTCTTCTCTACTGGGCGGGTCCTGTGGATGCCCAACCCACAAAAGCCACCTTCGCAAACCGACAGTCCAACCAATCCCGGCGGCAGGGACAGATCAGCCCGATCATCACTTTTCCCACCGGAGGAGCCTCCAGCAATTTCAAAGTCGGATATGAAATGCAACCCACCGTGCTGACCGTCCGTCTGCGCCAAGCGCCTGAAAATGGGGGGGCTATTCTGGTTGAACACACAAATCTGGCCTATGGGGAAGTGGACACAATCGATCATGGCACGCTTTCGCAATGGGACAACCGCTGGCTCACATATCGTTTCCGGATCATCGAGCGGGGAACTACCTATCTGGGTGACCGCAGTGCCTGGTTGAAAAATGTCGACAAACGCACCCCCTCTCCCAGCTTTGGGGATGATATCAGCTCAAATACCCACACCATGCATGAGGCTGCAAATTCCTATGCTCCTGACGATACCGGCTTAAAAAACAGTCTCAGTGTAAATCAGGACGGGAAGGTTTATTATTTTGACCGGGTACTCAGTAACAGCGCATGGAGCCGTGATTACCGGAAGGACATTCCTCTGTTTGAACTTCCCCGACAGCCCCTAATCTCAATTGGACAGCTGCAGAACCTGTATATCCATGACATGCCCGCGTACAGCATTGGAAATCCCTGGGGGGGCGACACCTATAACCGACTTTTTGATGAATATTTTTTATCCGGTATTCAGGAGTCCATTTCTGAGCCTGACTTCACTTCCAATCCAA
>JBMTJR010000288.1:0-3084 GCA_049438565.1 Kiritimatiellia bacterium | reverse complement strand
CGATGTCCGTGATTTCCGCCGCTTTCATCCATGGGCGCTGATCGAAGCTCACATTGTCGCCGGGGACTTCCACATATTCTTCGAGTTCTTCATTGAATTTCCCGGAGCGGTTCCCGTTGAAAAAGTAAGTGACATGACCGTATTTCTGGGTTTCGCTGACCGCCAGTTGCCGAAGCCCCGCCTCTGCGATGTATTCCCCCATTGGATTGTCGATTTTGGGAGGAGTGACCAGAAAAGTTTTTGGAACATTCAGTTCCGCGTCGTATTGCATCATGCCTGCAAACAGCACGTCGGGAACCCGTCCCCGGTCGAAACGGTCAAATTCAGGTCCCCCGTCAAAAGTTTTGGAGATTTCCATGGCCCGGTCGCCACGGAAGTTGAATAAGATCACAGCATCCCCATCTTCAATTTTCCCCACGGGGGCTCCGTCCCGGGTAATGACAAATTCCTTCAAATCCTGATCCAACACGCCCGGATTGTCGGCCCGGAGCTGATCGATTGCCTCCAGAGCCGAGGTGAATTCCCGTCCTTTTCCATGAACATGGCAGTTCCAGCCCCGTTCCACCATGGGCCAGTCCGCGTCATAGCGGTCCATGGTGATATAAAGGCGGCCCCCTCCGGATGCAATGCAGTAGTCGGCACCTTCGTCATTCAGCCGGTTCATAAACTTCTCGATCCGCTCCACATACCGTTCTGCCGAAACCGGATCCACATCCCGTCCGTCGAGCAGGGCATGCACTCTTGCGCAGGCCACCTGCTCCTTGTGTGCCTGTTCAAGCATGGATTCCAGATGCCGGATGTGGGTATGCACATTTCCGTCGGACAGCAGACCCAGAAAGTGGAGTTTCCCCCCATGCTCTTTCACACGCTTCACGCAGGCTTTCCAGGTTTCCCCCTCGAAAATACTTTTATCCTCCACCGCAATGTTCACCAACTTTGCGCCCTGTGCGAAAACCCGTCCGGCGCCAATGGCATTATGCCCTACCTCTGAGTTCCCCATGTCGTCATCCGCAGGCATTCCCACCGCAGTTCCATGCGCCTTCAGTTGTGAATGCGGGGCATTTGCTTTCAACCAGTCCAGATGCGGCGTGTGTGCGGCAGCAACCATATCCGACGCATCTCCGGGGCCGATCCCCACTCCATCCATAATTGCCAAAACAACCGGGCCACGGGGTTTCACTGAATTCGGGAGGGGATTTAGGGTTAACGACATTTCGAATACTCCACTAGTTGGTTCAGAAAACCGTTTTCTCATACACAACAGATTGGTTGAGGCAAGCGGGAAGGGTTACTGAATCTCATTTTCACAGACGGATTGCTTTTGTCCTGTGGAACAGGGGTGCACGTCCGGATCGCGATGGTCATGAATTATTCCCAACCGGTTCTGGTATTCTTTTTTCCGATATCCTAGAAAATCTTCATGCGTCGGATTCCTGCTTTCAGCCTGGCTGTTTTTTTGATGGTGGCCCCCGCATTTGCTGAAGACAATCCTTCCCCCTGGTGGGAGGGAGTTTTGTGGTATGTTCCCAACCGGGTGATGGATCTGATGGATGTATTCCGTTTGCGGGTGAAAGTGGGGCCGGGGCTGGATCTCGGAGTTCGGGTGACCGATGCGTTCTCTTTTTACGGGGGTACCTCCAAGACCATTTATGCCGGTTTTCCCGGCCCCAGGCATCAACCGGTATTCCCGCCTGTTTTCGGGTATGAGCAAAAGCAGGGAATGGTGCTGATCGGTCTGGATGCCTCGGACGACATGCCCAATCCTCCCCAGTATGAGTTCTCTGAAATCGGGGTCACCGCCCATTTCTTCATGGTGGGGGTGGATGCCGGGGTCTCCTTTGCGGAAATGCAGGATTTTGTCGCCGGTATTTTCGGCATCGATTTAAGAGGAGATGATTTTCCCCGTTCCGTGAAACCGCCTCCGCTTTCGGGAGGAGGCGTTCTGCGCCCGCTGCCTTTTGACTCCAGATTCCCCGTGGATCCGAAACCTGAACACTTCGGGGGATTCTATGAGCGTCTGGATTATCTTGAAGCGAATGTGCCCCTTCTTCTGCAGGGATATTTGTGTGAGTTGGACCGCAGCCTTACCGATCCGGATTTGATTTATCATAATCAGCCACCGGTGAATAATTTAAGATTGTCGCTGTTTTTTGAGGGAATTTCGGGTCCGGATGGCAGCGTGAATATGGATCCGGATATCAAACTCAAAATTGACCTGCCGAATTTCGAGAATCAGTTGAGTCTGTTTGTCCAAAGTTCCTACGATGATGATCTGCCCGGGACGGATATTCCTCAGCGGGATGACAAAGGATGGAGCGTGGGAGCCCGCCGCCAACTGGACAAATTAAACATATCCGCGGATATCGGGGTGCACACCAAATGGCCTCCGGAACTGTTTCTCCGGACCTCCTGGCGTCCGCACTGGGAATGGGGCGATTGGAAAATGGGTTTCGAACAACGGATCTTCTGGGAGAACGAGGACGGGTTCGGACTCTACTCAGCGCTTCATGGCTTTCATTGGGTGGGAAAGCGGGACCGCTGGCTTTTCAGAAGCCAGCTTGCGGGAAAATTTTCAGAAGACACCCAGGGATACGAATGGCAACAGACCTTCAATTACGGAAAGGTCATCCGCCTGAAGGACGAAACGCGACGACGCAAAAACGTGGGCATTCACGATATTCTGGATGGATATGCCTTCAACGGGTATATCTTCGGACAGGATGAACAAATGGCGAAATACCGCAGCACTTTTGCGATGCGTCAAAGTATTTACCGCGATTTTATCGTCCTTCAAATTGAACCGGGTTTAGAGTGGCGGAACGAGAACGACTGGACCACCCAGTACCGGGTGGACGCCGGAATTTCCCTGCTCTTTTAAAAGGTGCTGAAGCGGTAGAGTGTGGTCTGCTGATAGGTTTCACCGGGTTGCAGAATGATATCATCGATTTCC
Organism: Kiritimatiellia bacterium; assembly: GCA_049438565.1. Taxonomy (GTDB): domain Bacteria; phylum Verrucomicrobiota; class Kiritimatiellia; order SS1-B-03-39; family UBA6053; genus UBA6053. The sequence continues at coordinate 134 of JBMTJR010000288.1, read as the reverse complement.
GGACAGTTCACCCCGTTCGGATATCCCTGACATTCCAGACAGAAGGCCCCGAAATTCAGGTAAGGCTTTCCGCTTTTTCCGGTCAGACCGGAGTCTCCGAGGGTTTTTGCCGAGTAAAACTGAACCGCTGTGGT
>JBMTJR010000287.1:0-3101 GCA_049438565.1 Kiritimatiellia bacterium | reverse complement strand
GCATGCCCCCGACCCGCCGACAGGGGGACGGCGGGGTGATCTGGTATCCCCCCTCCCGCTTTATCGCCGAACTCGGGCCCGGACTCCTGGAGGAGGAGCGCGGCGGTTACTATTAGAGCAATTCCTATCTCATTCGACGCATTTTCAAGATGCGATGCGCGAGCTGCAATTCCGCTTCAACTGTTTTTGGTGCGGCCGCTTGCGTCAAGAGGGAATGAGCCTTTTGTAATTCGAATAACCTTATGACGGAAGCAACCTTTCTTAAAAAAAATGCGGCCGCACTCCAAAAAAATTACAACCATTCACTATTCGTCAATAAAGCTTCTACCTTGGTCCTGCTCAAAAAATTGCAGGTCTTGAAGATCTTTTGGCCTTCCGCTGGCCCGTTTGTTTTTGAGAAGAGTGTCTATTCCTATCAAGTAAATTTCGAAATGAGCCCCAGGAACTGTAATCGTTGCAGTGATTTTACTTTCCCAAACCTCAGCAAATGAAACGCCATCAATTTCATTCAGGAGATCCACGCGTTGAGGGGGTACGCCAAATTGAAGGATCTCGCCAGGAGAGAAATCGTCCTTGCTTTTGATACCGGGAATATTCCCACCCCAAAAAACTGAAAGTGCCTGAAAAAGCCTACGATTGTTTTCCTCCGAAAATTCGTAAAAGACATCTATGTCACCCGTGAGTCGGGCGTAGCCATGAAAAATGACCGCCTCCCCTCCTACAATAACAAAATTCACTCCAGCCTGATGGAGCGTGCTCAAAAACTCCAGAATATCCTCTGGAAAATAATCTGATGCTATTTCGGTCGGCATGCACGAATCCCAGGTGGGTGATTTCCGTAAACCCTGCGACGTAAATTTTTCACCACCTCATGCCGTTTCTGCAATGACAAAGAACGAAGCTGCTTGATATCCCAGCTTTCCGCGTCCGAAAAATTTTTTGCCCGGTGAAAAGTCCTGTCCATATCATCAGGGTATACGTCCTATTTAGAAGGTCAAGTGTAGCGATGGAAAACAAAAAAATACTTTGAGAGAGAATAAGCTTTTCACCAACGGAAAACGGTCCTGGAAGCGCACATAAACAAAGGCGGCGGAGAGGAGGACAACTCCGAGCAGCAGGAACGCCATAATTTTCCACAGAGGCTCCAGCGAGGCCAGGTCATGGAGAAATACTTTCAGGGCCACTCCGGCGAAGAGCAGCAGTCCAGTCCAGCGCAGGGCACGGACCCGTTTGACCAGTCCGCCCCACACCATTCCCAGCGCAAAAACGCCCCAGAATACGGAGAGTCCCCCGGAGCGGAGAGTTGATCCGTCATGTCGTTTTCCCCGGAGAGATTGAATCCCGGATAAGGCTGCGCGGGCCGGTGTTGAAGCCACAGCGCCCCGGCAAAGCTGCCCAGAGGCGTTCCAAGTAGTGCCGCTCTCTCCATCAATGCTCCCAGAAAGTCCCCCAAACTCTGACCCGCAAGGGGCGGCTCCGCGTAACTGAAGGACAGATCGAGGGTCAAAAACCGGAAGAGCGTCAGCGCGAAAAGTCCGAACGCCACATTTTCCAGAAAATGGCTTTCAGCTTTCTGGGAGGCGTACAGCAGCACCCAGGCCAGCACCGCCCATCCGGCGCTCCACCAGACCTGGGACAAGAGGAGCGGAAGAGTCAGGATCAGAAAGAAGCATGTGAGACTCAGAAAACACAGCGCCAGGCCCTTGTCCGTCCGTGCCTGCCGGTGAAAAAACCAGAGGTGCAGTCCATAAAAAAGTGCCAGGGCGAGGGAGAGAATCGACAGCACTTCCGGGGGGAATTGCAGCAGAAGCAACCGGCGGGCGTTTCCGAAAAAGAGACTGACGTTGAGAAACAGAAAGCCCAGATCCAGCCAGGTGGATTTTTGCGCCTGCAGCAGCTGAAACAGAAAGGCGGCAGAAGAGAAAATCACAAACAGAATGACCAGAAACGGCAGCATGGCGCTGAGAGGCTGGGCCGGTCCCACGGTTTCGAGCATCAGAAAGATGTGGAGCCCCGTGAACAGGAGCGCCAGCAGATTCAACAGAAACCACTGACGGAAAACCGAGAGAAACAACACCCCGCCGCCCAGCAGAATCAGGTAGATCCAGAGAACGGTTCCCCCGCCCGGAAGCAAGAGCGGCGTGAGATATCCACCGATCAGACCCAGAACCGACACCAGCAGCGAGCGGGTGCGGATGGAGAGGCCGGCGGCAATCGCGTGCCGACCGGTTCCGGCAGCGGGGAAGGAACCGCCTCCGGGACTGGGGGTTTTTCTTTTCCGATTTGCCGGGACAGGTCCTGAATCTGGCTGCGGAGGCCCCGAAGAGCCTTGAACAGTACCCAGGGATACACCACCGTCACCAGAACAAACACTGTCCACACCCCTACTTGCTCAGCTGTATTCATCGCGACTCCTTTATGACAATATTATTGACATATTGCGAAAATCTGAACCAGACTGCAACCAAAAAAAAGAAAGAAAATTCTCCCTTGAATCTTCAGTAAATTCATGGATAAGACACATGTTATGCATACCAATCAAAAGTTTTACTTAATCATTTTTGCGATATTTTTCGTCCTGTCCGCATTGAAAGCGGATCCCCTGGTGATTTACAGTCACCGTCATTATGAGGCCGATGAAGAGCTCTATGCCCGTTTCACCGAGGAAACCGGGATCGAGATTCAGGTGCTGAAGGCCGGGGCCAATGAACTGATGCAGCGGCTCAAGGCGGAAGGCGACGCCACCAAGGCGGATATTCTGATCACCGCGGATGCCGGTCGTCTGGGGGAAGCCAAAGAAATGGGTCTGTTCCGTTCTGTGGATTCGGAATTTCTCACCCAACGGATTCCCGAAAATTACCGGGATGCGGACGGGATGTGGTTCGGATTTGCTCTGCGGGCCCGGGTGCTGGTTTACGCGGCGGACCGGGTCAGCCCCTCCGACCTGAACCGCTATGAGGATCTCGCCGATCCTCATTGGCGCGGACGCATTCTCTGCCGTTCCTCCAACAACATTTACAATCAGTCCCTGCTCGCGGCCATGATTGAAGCGGACGGCAGCGATGCGGCGTTGGCCTGGGCCACCGCGGTCCGGAAAAATA
>JBMTJR010000286.1:0-3102 GCA_049438565.1 Kiritimatiellia bacterium | reverse complement strand
CGGCAAGCCAGCCAAAAGGCAATGTAATATGCCAAATCATGTCAGAGGAATAAAAAGTCGAAAAAGAGCTGAATACGGGCAGTGTTTTTGCCCTGATGTTTCAGGGTGCCGGGGTCGAAGAGACAAGATTTTTCAGCCAGAAGGTCAGGGTGTGTTCGCTTTCATGTTCCATAAAAAAAGACGGTCTGTGGACCGTCTTTTTCGTTTTAAAAACCTTCAGAGGTTTAGCTCTCGGATTTTTCTCCGCAGCTTTTCTCTTTGGAATCGCATTTTTTGTTGCAGGTGCCCTGCACGACAACTTCTTTTTCTGTTTTGTCTTCGACTTTGTCCGCAGATTTTTTGCTTCCGCAGGAGGAGCCGCAACCGCTGCCTGCATACAGGGAACCGGCCAAAGTGAGGGCGAACAGGGATACAAGTACTTTCTTCATGTGGTAATCTCCATTTTGATTGAGTTATGGCGCAAATCCTAATTGATAGGCAGCACCTGTTATAATGTAGACGATGTCCACCGCAAAAGCTTTCATTTTTTTTTACTTTTTTTTGAGACTGTGCAAGGGTTCGGCTTTGTAAAACCCGCTGTGAACCGAGGTAATGATGAAAAAAGACCCCGAAATAAGTCCTGAACAGAAAACCCTGTTGAATGCGCCGGCCTACAGAATTGCTTTCCAGGATCCCGCGCTGCTGGAGAGGGATGAACTGCGGGCGGTCCGGCTTCAGCTGGAGCTGATGAAACCGGAACTGGCTTTGGAGGATCAGAAGGTGGAATCCACGATTGTGGTGTTCGGCAGTGCGCGGACCCTGCCCCCGGATGTGGCCGAGGCGCAGCTGACGCTGGCGCAGCAGGCGCTAGCCGAAGCGCCGGAAGATCCCGCCCGCAATCAGGCGGTGCGGATTGCGGTGAAAAGGCTGGAGCAGTCGGCCTACTACAAAACGGCCCGGGATTTTGCCCGTCTGGTCTCCAGCCGCTGTCAGATCGACGGCACCTGCAACCATGTGGTGATTACCGGCGGCGGCCCCGGAATTATGGAGGCCGGCAACCGCGGGGCGCATGATGTGGGCGCCAAAAGCATCGGTCTGAACATTGAACTGCCCTTTGAACAGGCCCCCAACGGTTACATCACGCCCGAACTCTGTTTCAATTTTCATTATTTTGCCATCCGCAAAATGCATTTCCTGATGCGGGCCCAGGCGCTGGTCGCGTTCCCGGGCGGATTCGGAACCCTGGACGAGCTGTTTGAGAGTCTGACCCTGATTCAAACCCACACCGTGGCCCCGATTCCGGTTATTCTGGTGGGGAAATCGTTCTGGGACCGGGTGGTCGATTTTGAAGCGCTGGTGGATGAGGGCGTGATCAGTCCCGGAGATCTGGACCTGTTTGCTTATGCGGAAACCCCGGAGGAAATCTGGGATCTGATTCATAATGAGGATCCGGAGGAGCCGCAGATTGAGTTGAAATAAGTCCTCGCTGCCGGACTGCGGCGCGGTTTGGGACATTTTCAAAATAGCTTAGCCGTATATTTTTTTGTTTTGCCACGAAGGGTCGCAATCTTCCCAGGGTCGAAAAGTTATCAGGATTCTATGCCTAAATGGTAACAGGGTAGAGAAACTTCAAGAGTGGGAATGATCCTTCGTAATCCCTGGCCGTCGCCGTGCGACAGTATGGACAGGCATCATCGAAAACCCATATTTCAGGCTTTCCTTCCGCAGCCTTAGGCCGCGACCCGCCAGTGAGAGAATTGCGTTCAGCGGATTTCACTCACAGTGATTTCGTATTCCTCTCCGTGCAGGCTGACCACCCGGTGACAGCTCTCCACCTGAAAACCCGCCTGCAGAACGCCGGCGAAAAAGTCACGGGCCTGGGGGCGTCCCGGTTCGGAAAGCAGCAGACAGCCCTCCGCATCCAGCAGGAGATGGATACTCTGAATGAGTCCGGGGAATTCCTTCGGGTCGTAAAGCACATCGGCGGCCAGAATCAGGTCGAACGGTGACCGGGTTCCGGGGTGGTTCCAGTTCATCGGCTCCAGGGCCGCGGGTTCCAGTCCGTTCCGCCGCCAGTTCTCCTCCGCAAGCTTCAGTGCCTCCGGTTCCAGGTCCGTCACGGTGACCTCCGCGCCCTGCATCCCCGCCGCAATTCCCGCCAGTCCGCATCCGCAGCCGATTTCCAGCACCTGTTTTCCAGGCAGGGCCTCCCCGTCGAGCACATGCTCTGCCAGCGCGAGGGAAGCCGGCCAGAGACTGGCCCAGTAGGCGGGCTTTTCCCGGATTTCCACCTCCCGGGCATAGCGGAGGTGGATAGTTTCCTCCCCGACAGGAATCTGTGTGGGCTCAAAGTGCATGGGGTCTTCCTAAAAACCTCTGTACCGATGTGCAAGGGTTTCTTCCCCAGATTCGAACCGTTCCGGAATTTCTCCGCTGCGGCGGCTTTCTTTTTCCGGCCGGGGCGGATACCTTTGTTTTATGCATGAGAATCATCCTGTAGTGATCGTCGGGGCCGGCGTGGCCGGTTTGTGCTGTGCGCTGGATTTGAAAGCGGCCGGGATTCCGGTCTGTGTGCTGGAGAAAGAAGAGGCGCCGGGCGGACGGGTCCGCACCGATTCCGTACAGGGCTTCCGGCTGGACCGGGGATTTCAGGTCTGGCTGGAGGCCTATCCGCAGTGCCGGAAGCGCCTGAGTCCCTCCTCCCTGCGTGCGGGCGCTTTCGGTTCGGGAGCCATGATCTTCGACGGGAACCGGCTCCGCCTGTTTGCGGACCCGTTCCGGCACCCCTCCGCCGCGCTTTCCAGTCTGCTGCATCCCGTGGGCAGTCTCGGGGACAAACTCCGTCTGCAAATGCTGCGCCGTCGGCTTTCGCGGCGCAGTCTGCCCGAACTGCTCTCCGGTGAGGAGTTCTCCACTCTCGATCATTGGCGGAGATTGGGATTCAGTCCGGAGATGATCCGCGGATTTCTGGCTCCGTTTTTCCGGGGAATCTTTCTGGCCGAGCCGGAGGAAATTTCCCGCCGCATGTTTGATTTTGTGTTTTCGATGTTTGGTCAGGGGCCGGCGCTCCTGCCGGCCGTTTCTTTTTCCAGTTCAGGCGCCTGGTCTCGTGCAACCCGCGGG
>JBMTJR010000285.1:0-3114 GCA_049438565.1 Kiritimatiellia bacterium | reverse complement strand
CCCGGAGGTGGACGTTTCGCAGAGGGCGGCGGCGGACGCAGTTTCGAATTCGGTTTGGGCGGGCCGGCTTTGGCTTTGGGTTTGGGCGGCGGCGGGGCATTTTCGGGCTTCACATCCAGCTGGGCCCGGAATCCACCGCCCTCCTCGACTTGAAGTCCGGCAGCGCGCAGCTGACCGGAAAAATCTCCGTCGGCATAAATATACAGCGTGCCCTGGAGAACCGCATTTCCGGAAAACTTTCCGTGCAGGTGCAGATGCCGGCCCTCAATCGGTTTTCCCGGAGTCAGATTCACCCCGGGTCCAAGTTCAAGGTCCATCATTTTGAGCCGCACCCAGTCGGGTTTCGCCTCTTTATGGATAACGAGTTTGTGACAGGCCCGCAGCTCAACCCCCTGCATCTCCCCCTGCAGGACAATGTCATTGGCCGTGATTTTGCCGCCGACCAATTTTGCGCCGGGCAGTACGGTCACCGTGCCTCCGACCTCCAGCTCGTCCTTCCATTCTCCCGGTTCGATTTTCACATCCTGCAGCTTCATCCGGTGGCGGCACTGCGTGCACACCCACAAATCCACTTTTCCCACCACCAACGAGGGAACGCCGCAGGCCGGACAGATGATTTCGCGTTTGGTCGGCATCACCGACCGTCCAATCCGGCTTCCCGCCCGGGCATCCGCGGTCCCTGGTGTTTTCGGCGTCTCTGATTCAGGGCGCAAAGGATCACCGCGACCATGCCGCGCCGCCTCCTGGGCAGCACGGATGGCCGTGAAACCATCCACAACCTTGGTTTTTTTAGACGCCACGCGGAATCACGGGCCGAGGCTTACTTGCGGGGCGCCTGCTGACCCTGAGACTCTCCACCCTGCTGGGGCTGTGCGGGGGCGGCGGGCTCATCCAGTTTGATGGGCTGACCGGTGGGGTTGACTTCGGATTTGCCGACAAACGTCACACCGTCTTCCACGGACAGACGTTTGGCTTTGATGTCGCCCAGCAGGCGGGCAGTCGATTTGAGGGCAATCCGGTCCTTGGCTTCGATATTCCCCTGTACGGTTCCGGACAGGGTCACCGAATTCACGCGCAGATTTCCTTTCACCGATCCGGACTTGCCAATGGTGACATCGCCCTGAGAGAGAATTTCGCCTTCGACCCGGCCTTCAATCTGAATCGAACCGGAAGTTTTAATGGTTCCAAGAATCTCGACTTCCGAAGAGATCACGGACTGGGTGGCAGTGTTTGCATCGCTCATATGTTTTTCCTTTGAGGAGGGGTTAGAAATAAATCGGAACCCTCACTTCTAGGAAACGCAGGAAAAAATGAAACACCTAAGACAAAAAACTGAAGTAATTTTCCGAAGGCGCGGAAAGATCAGCCTTTCGGCATCTTGACCCATTTCTGTTTGGACTGACTGCTTTTCACCACCGTTTCAATAAAGGCCATTCCGCGCACGCCGTCTTCGATGGTGGGAAAATCCAGATCCAGACTCCGGGGTTTCTTTCCGTTCAGTTTGGCTGACAGGGTGGCAGCATAGTTGCGGTAAATATTGGCAAAAGCCTCCAGAAAAGCCTCCGGATGTCCAGCCGGCAACCGGCAGTTGTGGAGAGCGGCTTTGCTCAGCCAGGCATTGTTGGCTCCGGGAGTCAGTACCTGCATGGGTTTGTTCATGGAATAGACAAACAGTTGATTGGGATGCGCCTGCACCCACTTCAGGCCTCCTTTGCTTCCATAAACCCGGATGTTCAGCCCGTTTTCCTCTCCGACCGAAATCTGGCTGGCGTGAAGCAGCCCCTTGGCTCCGTTTTCCAGACGCAGCAGCACGTTGCCATCGTCGTCCAGTCTGCGCCCCGGTACAAAGGTGCTCAGATCCGCACAAAGCTCCACAATCTTCAATCCGGTGATGTATTCCGCCAGATTTTCCGCGTGCGTGCCGATGTCACCCATGCAGCAGGAAATCCCGGCCTGGGCGGGATCGGTCCGCCATCCCGCCTGTTTCTGACCGGTTTTCTCCAGATCCGTGGCCAGCCAGCCCTGGGGATATTCCACCACCACTTTTTTGATCACTCCCAGTTTTCCTTTTTGCACCATGTCCCGGGCCTCTTTGACCAAGGGGTATCCGGTGTAGTTGTGAGTCAGACCGTAAAGCAAACCCGTTTTTTCCACCAGACGTTTCAGCTGACGGGCCTGTTTGAGATCAAAGGTGGCCGGTTTGTCCGACATCACATGAAACCCTGACTCCAAAGCGGCTTTGGCCACCGGGAAATGCGTGGCATTGGGGGTGACAATCGACACAAACTGCATGCGTTCGGCTTCCGGAAGGGCCGATTCGGCCTTGAACATCTCCCCGTAACTGCCGTACACCCGCTGGGGAGCCAGCCCCAGCGCCTCTCCGGACCTTTTGGATTTTTTTGCATCCGAACTGAAGGCCCCGCACACCAACTCAATTTTCCCATCCAGCCGGGCCGCCATCCGGTGCACCTCGCCGATAAAGGCCCCTTCCCCGCCGCCGACCATTCCCATACGTATTTTTGGGTCACTCATTGTTTTATCTCCCTATGCAGATTGAAACCAGCTTTTCAGAAATTGACCGTCTTTTTGAATCGCCTTCCCGTCGATCCGCAATTCGCCCCCTTTGCGCAAATCCTTGATCATATCCCAGTGCAGGCCGGACTTGTTTTTCCCTCCGGTCTCCGCATAGGACGCTCCCAGCGCCAAATGAATCGTGCCCCCGATCTTTTCATCAAACAGAATCGTTTTGATAAAGCGCTGAATTTTGAAGTTGGTGCCGATCCCCAATTCTCCCAGGCGGCGGGCCCCGGGGTCCATCTCCAGCATTTTCAGCAGAAAATCCTGATTTTTGGTAGCCGAGGCTTCCACCACTTTTCCTTTTTCAAACACCAGCCGGATTCCATCGATCTCCCGTCCCTGATTCACCACTGGATAGTCATAGCGGATCACCCCTTCGGCCGAATCCTCCACCGGACCCGTGAACACCTCGCCTGAAGGCATGTTGTGCGTGCCGGCGGAATTGATAAAGGTGCGCCCCGCAATCGACATCCGCAAATCCGTGTCGGGACCAATAATATGCACGCCTATTACTTGGTCCGTCTTGGCGTCGGCAAT
>JBMTJR010000284.1:0-3131 GCA_049438565.1 Kiritimatiellia bacterium | reverse complement strand
GTTCCCTGGCTCCCCTCGTCGATTACCCGGAGCGAATCACACGAGATGATCCGCTGGTTTGCCCCCATTCTAACTTTGCTGATGATCCTCCGTCAGAGCTGGAAAGCATTGCCTCCACCTACCCTGATGTGGCTGGTCTGTCTGAACGGATTCTGCAATGTCATGCTTGCCTTCACTCAAGAGGCAATGGGATGGAGTAAAATGTATAATCTGCAAAGATTCGGGGACGATTTCTATGCAAGCTTCGGTTATCCGAACCACGCGGCTCTCTATTTTATTCTGCTGTTCTCTCTGGCACTGGGATTGTTTCTCAAAGAAATTCTGAGCGAATCCTCTGACCGGGATCTCCCGACTTTGTTTCTGAGTGCCGTCTGGACCCTCACCTTTTTCATTGCCGCAAACCTGAGCACCAGCCGGGCGGGAATTCTGGGCTCCTGGCTGGTTCTGATTCTGAGTCTGCTCACGCTGTCGGTGATTCTCTGGCCCCGGACACATCCGGTGCAGAAGATTTATGGATTTATCGCGGTCTCTCTGGGGATAAGCTTCCTGATCACCGCATTTTTACTTTTGGCCAAACCCATCCACTTCCGGGAACTGAGATCAGCCACCCTCACGCTGGATGTATACAATGAAATCGAGGGCCGTTTTTTTCAAATCGAATCCGCTTTCAAACTTTGGATGGACCATCCCCTGTATGGCGTGGGAGGATGGGGATACCGGTATCTGGGATCCCACTATATGCCAATGGAGGAGTGGCATCAGATGCTCAGAGCCGGCAAAGCCAACGTGCACAACGACTGGATGCAGTTCGGAGCGGAGTTCGGGATCATAGGACTGGGCCTTTTGCTGGCGGCTTTCTTCCCCCTTCTCCGGGGCATCCTTTCCTCCCTTTTCAAAAATCCTGTGCACGGCGAAAGTATCTGGGCCGACCCGCTGAAAATCTGTGTATTCTGGGGACTGGTCATGCTGTTTCTGGACAGCCAGTTTGATATTCCGCTCCGCAGTCCGGCGGTTTTTATGCACGGTCTCTTTCTGTTGTTTTTGCTTTCCCCTCATCCCGACAGCAGATCGCTGTGGCTGCCACTGGTGGATTGGAAGCGTCTTCAGCCTCCGGCCCTGCGGGTGAAAAACCAGCTACGTGAGATCCATCCTGAAAAGAATTAATCAAAAAAATATTTTTCAAACCTGACCGGATTGTCTCTTGGTTCCTTATCCAACCTGGATTCAGAGAAAAATCTTTGCTTCGAGCCTTTTGTCTTTAAATCAGTGGAAGCTTCTGATTCTTCCCGCTTATTAACTGCAGAAGGGCCGGGTATCTCCCTCAGGAAACCCAAGGCGTGAAAAAAGCCGAAATACATGAAACTTGGGATTGCCAAACGGCTCAAGCGCTCCTATAATATGCCACTTATTTTTAACCCGGATCCCTCCGCGGCTCCCACGCCAACTTTCAGAAAACACGATTATGGACACAGCCACCAAAGAAGAAATCAAGAAGGAATTTGCCACTCACGAAACTGACACCGGTTCCGTTGAAGTACAAGTTGCGATCCTGACTGCCCGCATCAAAGAACTGACCGAGCATCTCAAGATCCACAAAAAAGACAACAGCACCCGCCGCGGACTCCAGAACATGGTCAGCCGCCGCCGCCGTCTGCTGGATTATCTGCATGACCGCGATGTGGCCCGTTACCAGGGCGTCATTCAAAAGCTGGGTCTGCGCCGCTAATCCCTTCGATCAAACCCACCGCCAAGGTGGGTTTTTTCATTTCCACACGGTCCATTCCGGACCCTCCCCCGTTGCCGTCCTTATACGGGACGTTTTCTTCCCGGGGTTTATTCAAAGAAGACAAAGAAGCGAAGCAATTAGAGAAGAACGCAAGAAGAAGTAAAAGAGAAGTACCTATGAAAATGTTGAAAAATGCAACTGCCACCGAAATTCAAGTCGGTGAGAAGACCCTCCACATGGAAACCGGCGTACTCGCCCTTCAGGCCGCAGGCGCCATTACCGCCCGCATCGGAGAAACCGTGCTGTTCTGTGCCGTCACCGGCTCCAAAACTCCCCGCGAAGGCATCGATTTCTTCCCCCTGCAGGTGGAATACCGGGAAAAATTTTATGCGGCCGGACGCTTTCCCGGTGGATATTTCAAACGGGAAGCCAAACCCTCTGAAAAAGAAGTGCTCACCATGCGGGTCACCGACCGTCCGATCCGTCCCCTCTTCCCCGAGGGATACCACAACGATGTGCAGATCAACATGATGCTGATGAGCACCGACGGAAAACAGGAAACCGATTCTCTGGCCATCAATGCCGCCAGTGCCGCCCTCACCATCTCTGAAATCCCCTTCCAGGGCCCCATCGGCGCGGTCCGGGTGGGAATCATCAATGGCGAAATTGTACTGGAGCCCACCCAGGAGCAGATGCTGGAAAGTGATCTGGAACTGGTGTTTGCCGGCACCCGGGACAAAATGCTGATGATGGAGGGCGAAGCCAAAGAAATCTCCGACGAACAGATGATCCAGGCCCTGAAAGCGGCTCACGCCGCGATTGTGCCGATTATTGACGCGCAGCTGGAACTGCGGAAAGCCCTTGGACTTCCCGACAAAGTGATTGAAACCGTTCCCGTCGATGCCACCCTCATGGAAGCCGCAGTGGCCTTCAAAGGTGCCGAACTTTCCGAAGCCCTCTGCATCCCCGGAAAACTGGAGCGTCAGGACAAAGTTCACGAAATCCGCGAAGAGCTGAAAGTACTGATGACCGAAAAATTCCCGGAGATGACCGAGGATGCTTTTTTCCACCTTTTCGACGCACTGGAAATTGAAGTGGTTCGCACCAACGTGCTGGAACATGACAAACGGATCGATGGACGGGCCTGGGACGAACTGCGTCCGCTCGAGGCCGAAGTGGGATTCCTCCCCCGCGCCCACGGTTCCGGAATGTTCTCCCGGGGAGAAACCCAGGCCGTTTCCGTGGTCACCCTCGGAACCAGCAGCGATGCACAGTCGCTGGATGGAATCACCGGCGGCATCCGTGAGAAAAAATTCATCCTGCACTACAACTTCCCTCCCTATTGCGTGGGGGAAGCCGGACGCCTGGGCATGACCAGCCGCCGCGAAATCGGACACGGAAATCT
>JBMTJR010000283.1:0-3149 GCA_049438565.1 Kiritimatiellia bacterium | reverse complement strand
GAAAGGGCACGTGCATGTGAGCGGCGTCGGAGGGGTGGGGATGAATGCGGTTGCGCAGCTGCTGATCCACGAAGGATACCGGGTCACGGGTTCAGACCGCTTTCTGGATCAGGGAGTGCAGGTTCCGGTATTGAAGACGCTGGAAAGGCTCGGGGTCGAACTGGTGCCGCAGGACGGTTCCGCGCTGAGTCCGTCGACGGAGGCACTGGTTCTCAGCACTGCGGTGGAGGCGGACAATCCGGAGCGCATCCGGGCGGCGGAACTGGGAATTCCGGAGCGTCACCGGGCGGAGATGCTGGCGGAATTTTCCCGCAGTGGCCCCCTGATTGCAGTGGCCGGAACCAGCGGAAAAACCTCCTGTACCGGCTGGATCGGCTGGACCCTGGAATTCTGCGGACAGGATCCGAATGTGGTCAACGGCGGCGGAATCCTGGGCTGGAAACAAGCCGGTTCCCCGGGCAATGTGCGTTGGTCCGGCCCCAACCGGCCCTGGGTGGTGGAGGTGGATGAAAGTGACCGTTCGCTGCTCAAATTTGATCCGGAAATCGCCCTCATCAATACGATTTCTGCGGATCATCATTCCCTGGAGGACACGGTCCAGCTGTTCCGGGATTTTGCGCGCAAAGTGAAAAAATCGATTGTCTGCGGACCGGGCGTGAAAGTCTTTCTGGAGGGGGTGGAGGGGATCACGGCGGAACTTCTGGAGGTGCAGGATCCCTTCCCCGTGGACTTGCCGGGAGATCACAATGCCTGGAATGCGGCGGCGGTACTGAAGGTTGCCGGGGTGTGGGGATGTCTGCAGGAGACGGCGGAAAGAGGCGTGAAGAGCTTCAGAGGGATTGAGCGGCGGCTGGAGCTTTGCAGTCCGGAGGGGAGGGGGCCCCGGGTGTTTGACGACTATGCGCACAATCCCGAAAAAATCGCCGCCGCAATCCGGGCCGTGCGGCCTCCGGATGGAAAACTGACCGTATTGTGGCGTCCGCATGGATTTGCCCCTCTGCAACAAAACTTTGAGGCCTTCTGCCGCACATTTCAGAAAAACCTGCGTGCCGGGGATCGGTTATGGATTCTGCCTGTTTTTTATGCGGGAGGCACTGCGCCCCAGGGTCTGAACAGTGCCGATCTGGTGGCGCGGCTTCAGAAAGAGGGATGCGGTGCCCGACTGCTGGAGGCGTATCCGGAGGAATGGAACGGAGGAGAAGCGGATGTTCTGCTGGTCATGGGGGCCCGGGATCCGCAGCTGCCGGTATTCGCGGCCCGCATGGGAAAGCAGGTTCGGAGCAAAGGCAGGACCTGAGAGCGCAGTCACCTTCCGGTTGCCGGGCGCATCTCAGAATTGGGGGACGGAGAGCTTATGCTTTCCACGGCCTTTCCAGGCCGTCGCCGTGCATTTGTCGGAAAGGAATGCCAAACCATTTTAGAGCATTTTCAAAAATAGCGTAGCCAGATATTTTTTTTGCCGCGAAAGGGCACGAAAATTTCAACCCCGATAGCCCCGCTCTGAAACACTCTGTATCCAAAAAGTCGAGGTGAATTTTATGAACCAGACAACTTGAGTGAGGTCATAGAATATGAATCCATTTTTCGCATTCGTTTCATTACGGGGCTATAGGGGTTGAAATTTTCGTGCCCCTTCGCGGCTACAGTTTTATTTGCATTGCTCTATTTTCACCGGGTCAGAGTGCTGGGATGCGCCTACGGTCACCTAAAATTCAATTCCTGACTTTACAGGCTTTGGTGAAATGCGTATGTAAGCCCCGACTTCCACAATGCGGAGAGGTGGCAGAGTGGTCGATTGCGGCGGTCTTGAAAACCGTTGAGCTGCAAGGCTCCGGGGGTTCGAATCCCTCCCTCTCCGCCATTTTCTTGGATTTCAAATCCAGCCGAAATGACGGCAGCCCTGCAGAACGCCGCTGGTGGCCGGTTGGCTGGCGTGAAACAAACGGTCCTGCAGTTTGGCGGCGGCCAGCTGGCCCGTCTGCTGGGGGTGCCTTTTGTGTTTACCGGCCATTCCCTGGGGCGGGTCAAGGAAATGCGCCTGTTGGAGTCGGGGGTACCCAAAGAGAAAATTGAAAGCCGTTACAATATTTCCTCCCGGATCGAGGCGGAGGAGTTTGCACTGGAGACCTGCTCGCTGATTTGCACCAGCACCCATCAGGAAGTGAAGGAGCAGTCTGAACTGTATGAAAATTATATTCCGGAGCGGATGGAGGTGATCCCGCCCGGAGTGGATCTTGAGGCGTTTCACCCGCCGAAAGAAGGAGACCCGGTTCCGGCCATCGCCACCCGGAAAACCGCACTGCTCAAGCAGACGCTGCGGCACCGTCCGACCATGGACTGGAGTTTGACCCGCAACAAAAAATCGCAGGATCCTTATCGCAGGAAACTGAACGAAAACATCCGCCGTATTCTTTCTCAGCGGAATCATTCGGAGGCTCTGCGCGGGAATCACATGAAACTCATCCCCGAGTTTGAGAATCCGCATGTCCTCGGATATCTGCGCTGGCACGATGCCAACCGGCTCATTGTGCTGGCCAATTTTTCGGAGCAGACCCTGACCCTGCCCATGCGTCATCTGCGTGCACATGGATTTTCCCACTTCATGGCAGACCTGTTTACGGGCAAAGTGCTGTCCACCCAGGAGGATCTGAATTTGGTGCCTTACGGAATTTTGTGGTTGCAGGAAGACTGAGAAAGGCATGAGAACATCCTGATGAAACTCACTCACCTTTTCCTTGCCGTTGCGATCACATTTTCTCTCCCGGCCCAGGAGGCACCACTGGACCCCTCCATCTTCGATGGAACCGGGAAAGAGAAAGAAAGTACCGAAGCGCCTCCGCCTCCTCCTGCAGGAAAAGAGGTGGAGGAGGCGGATTCTCCTCCCTCCCCGCCGCCGGTCCCCGCAGCGGAGTCCGGGGAGCCTTCTGCCCCGGAGGAAATTGTGCTGCCGGAACTGGAGGGGGAGGAAACGGATGTCGATGAACCCCCCGGCATTCCCGCCGCTTCAGGCGGGGGACGGAGCCGAGCCACGGAAACCGTGGAGTCCACCGAAAAAATCGCTCCGGGTCAGGCGGTGGATTTTCCCTGGGATATGTAAGGCGGGGTATGGAAGATTTTGTCGCGCGGCAGCAGCTGAGGATGTCGCGGGG
>JBMTJR010000282.1:0-3156 GCA_049438565.1 Kiritimatiellia bacterium | reverse complement strand
TCATGCCGCGATAGCCGATCACTTCGATTTCACTTCCCGACATGCCGGCCACGGGAAACGGATCGGCATCTGTGCCGCGCGGCTTTTCCGCAAGCAGCATCGACAGGCCGCGATAGCCCTTCTCGGTCGGGTCCGTGCGCACCAACAGTGCGGGCCGGGCAACTTTTCATGAGGGGGTGGATATCGCCCCGGTAAAAAAAGACAGCCGCGGACGGGCCCTGGATCCGGTGTATGCGATTTCCGACGGCGAAGTCGCCTATGTCAACCGGGTGGCGGGGAACTCCAGCTATGGAATTTATGTCGTGCTGAAACATCAGGATGAGGTCGGACCGGTTTATTCCCTCTATGCACATCTGGCCTCCGTCCCCTCCCAGATTCAAGCCGGAAAAAAGTTGGCCATGGGCGATGAGATTGCGGTCATGGGCCACACCTCCACCATTGGAATTCCGGTCCAGAGAAGTCACCTGCATCTGGAACTCTGCATGATGCTGAATCCCTCCTTTGACAAATGGTACCGAAAACAAAAACTCAAACCCGATCACGGACGTTATCACGGATTCAACTTCGCGGGCTTGAATCCCAAAAAACTCCTGATTCCGCTCTCCGGCAAAGAGCAGATTCCTTTTTCATTCCAGCAGACCCTGCAGGAGACCGAACCCGCGTGGCAGCTTCTGCTGCGTACAACCAAGCGCCCGCGTTATTTCAGCATGTATCCACAGCTCTGGCAGGGCTCCCCCTACCGCGGCCGGGCCATGCTGCTCTCCGTGTCTGAAAGCGGGATTCCGCTCTCCGGCCGGAACGCGGACGAGGAGGAGATCCGCAAATTGGGAAGCTCCGATTCTCTCGTTTCTTCTGTGAATGAAGCGGTGCTGGGACGGAATGGGACCCGTCATATTCTCAAAAACCGAGGCCAATGGATACTGGGCGCGAATGGAAAGCGCTGGCTGGAAATTTTAATTTATGACGCCGAGTGAATGGATTCAGGAACTTCGTCCCGCTCTGATTGCCGTGGGCATTCTGGAGATTTCGGGACGGATTTTCTCCTTCACTCCACAGTCTGAAACCCTGCTGGCCATTTTTCTGGCTGGGTTCACTGTATATCTGGCAGATCACTCGCTTCCCTCCCGGTCCGGCTGGACCTGGCCTCTGCTCCTCCTCTGCTCCGGCGCGGTTGCCGGCTCCTTGTACCTCTCCGCGCAGGTTTCCATTCCCGGAGTTGTCCTCTATGTGCTGCTGGCTTTGCTGTATGTGCTCCCCCTGATGCCCCGGCGGAGACGGCTGCAGGATTTCCCACATTTGCGCACTTTGGCGGTGGTCGGAGGCTGGGCGGGAATCCCTTTTCTCCTGGAGCCTTTTCCCTTGCACGCCCGCTCACTGATCTACCTGCTGGGCATGGCGGGCTTTCTGCTTCCGGCCCTGCTCTGGAGCGATCTCGCCGATAGCAGGGAGGATCAGGCGGCGCGCAGAAAAACCTGGTCCACGCTACTTTCCCCGGAACAAAGAATCTTGCTCAGTCTTCTGGCCCTGGGACTCAGCGTGCTGTGCTTCAGCCTTCCGGATCTGCGGATCATGCTGCCCGGCCCGCTCCTGTATCTGGCCGGTTTCCGAATCTGGGAGCGGCATCCCCGGCACAGTGACTGGGTGCTTCTATGGCCGCTGGTCTATGTATGGACAAGTGCGTAAATCACCCCCCACCCTCTTTTGCATTGTAAGGGAGAAATCAACCCGCTAATAACCTCAGTATGAAAACACACGTCACCGCAATCACCAATCAGAAAGGCGGAGTGGGAAAAACCACCACCAGCATCAACCTCGCGGCCGCATTGGCCTCACAGGGCAAAAAAGCCCTGCTGGTGGATCTGGACCCCCAAGCCAATGCCACTTCCGGTCTGGGCCTGGACAAATTTTCAAATCAAAGTATTTATCCGGTGCTGCTCGGCGAGTCCACCCTGACGGAAGTGATTCAGGAAACCCCGCTCAAAAATCTGAGGGTGGCATCCTCCGAACTGGATCTGGCCTCTGCGGAAATTGAAATTGCCCGCATGGATCAGTACCTGTTCCGGCTGCGGGAGGCGCTGACTCCGGTGATCGAATCCGGCGAATACGCCTACGTCATTCTCGACTGCCCGCCCAGTCTGGGTCTGTTGACCCTGAATGCCCTCACCGCGGCCAAGAGCCTGCTGGTGCCTCTGCAATGCGAATACTACGCGCTGGAGGGATTAAGCGTGATCATGGACATGGTGATTAAAATCCAGGAATCCTCCAATCCCGGACTGCGTCTGGACGGGATCCTCTTCACCATGTTTGATACCCGGACCAATCTTTCCAAAGACGTGGTCGAGGAGGTCCGCAATCATTTTAAAGACGGTCTGTATCAGACCATGATTCCCCGGAATGTGCGCCTGAGTGAAGCTCCGAGTCACGGCGAGAGCATCTTTTCCTACGCACCGGGCTCCACAGGAGCCTCCGCTTATCTCGCGCTCGCAAAAGAGTTTATCCGCCGCAATCCGGCCTAGCCTCTGTCATTCATCGTACTTAAATTGTACGCATATCCGCCTTTGTGAAACGTCAATTATACTGACCTCTTCCCGCGGCCCCTTTTCACAATGCAAGGGCCGTAGCCTTTTACACGGGGCAACCGAATGAATTTCGGAGACTGTCGGAGTCCCGCTTTCAGGCGGAAGTTTTCCGGGGCCTTCAGGTAGCGGGTTCCGGAGCCCGGGGTTCCGCTGCCGGTGTAAGCGTCCCCGTCAAGCAGACAGTTCTAAATGAGAGTTTTCAGGGGTTGGGTTGGGGTTAAGTAGCATTCAGGACCTTCATCAGCGTCATTGTGAAGAGTCTGGAAGGGATGTGGCAAGCGGAATTTCATCTTCGTAGCGGGTGCCCACGAGAACGCTGGGTCGGTTAGTCAGAAGTTTTTGGCAAAGAAAAACCCTGTAAACATTCGCGTTTACAGGGTTTTGAAATGGTGGAGGATGACGGGATCGAACCGACGACCTCCTGCATGCCATGCAGGCGCTCTCCCAGCTGAGCTAATCCCCCCGAAATCGGGTAGTGCTGTAATAACAGCGATGGGGTATACAACGAAGCTCCCGGGATTGTCAACCCGCTCAGGGGACAAAATTATTTTCCCGGGCGCGAAGGCCAGGATAGATC
>JBMTJR010000281.1:0-3124 GCA_049438565.1 Kiritimatiellia bacterium | reverse complement strand
TGTGGAGCCTGTTTGAAAGAGTTCAAATGAAAGAACGGGACACGGAAATCCGTCCTCTGATTACCCTGGTGACGGTTTTCCTGGCCGGAGTCTCCTGGTGGAACCCCTACCTGCGGGCGCACCATTCCTTCTTTTCGCCCGTGATGGCTTTGCTGTTCTCCCGGTGTCTGCTGAGCTGGACTCCCTCTTTTAAGTCTTTCCGCGGAATCTCACCTCCGGTCCTTCTGCTCCTCATCCTCTGGTGGGGGCTCGGACATTTTTTCGT
Organism: Kiritimatiellia bacterium; assembly: GCA_049438565.1. Lineage (GTDB taxonomy): Bacteria > Verrucomicrobiota > Kiritimatiellia > SS1-B-03-39 > UBA6053 > UBA6053. The sequence goes on along the minus strand of JBMTJR010000281.1, from coordinate 2,859 downwards.
GGAAAACTACTCCCATTTTGGAGATCTCCTGCTGGCCAAAATCCGATTCCTGAATCAAAAGCCCCTGGATCCCGGACTCCTGAATTTTGCTCAGCGGATCATGTGGACACCGGCATTGAATTCTTCCACATGGCAGTTGACAAAATCCTACTTTCCCATAGTTTTCTTCTTATTCGGCATCTCATTGGTCGTGCTGATACGGGGAATGATTCATGGGAGGTGCCGGTTCCCGGCGGAGTTTTTCTACGCAGGATTCACCTTAGCCGTCTATGTCCTTTTCTTCCGCTTTCACGTTTTTCTCATTCTGTTCCTTGCCGTCTGCGTAGCCTCTCTGTGGTCCGGTGCGGCTTCGAAAGGAGGCGTGTGGAGGAAATGGGTTTTCCCCCCGCTGGGACTCTTCCTTTTCTGGGCGGGCGAATGTGCCTTCCTCTTGTTCTTTGAACCTAAAATTGACAGCGATCAACGTGCGCAGCAGGAACAAATTCTGCAGGTGATGCGCGCGTTGGGTGCACAGGAAAAAGACCTTCCCCGGGGGAACCGCTGGGGAAGGCCGGGTGCGGCCTACGGCTTTGTCAGTGAACTGAATGCAGAGCTTTCCCGGCTCTCAGATCCCGGACCGGTTCTGGCCAACTTCGGGATCAGCGCCTCCATCCTTGCGGATACAGAATTGCCGATCGTCCTGCATCCAAAATTTGAAACCCCCGGTATCCGTGAACGGGTGCGGGTTTTTTACGAAAAACTTTTTCTGGAATCCGAGAAAGATCTCCGCGACTGGGCTTTGAGCTACGGAGCGAAATATTACGTGCACAGCAACGGGAATTTTTCAGATCTGGATCCCACGAACTCTCCGCGCTACATGGTGGATGCATTGGAGCCGCCGGAAGGCGCCGGGATCTACACTCTTGAGAACCATCCGCAGGACGCCGTGTGGTTCCGCCCTCTGTTCAGCAATCCAAGATACAGGATTTACCGGATCATCACGGATGAGGACCTTGAGTTTGCCAAACGTTACACCCGGCTGGCCGCGCTGGCATATGAGAGTGGCAATACGGAGGTGGCCCGGGAACGGGCGATGCAGGCGCTTTCTTATCACTGGAAATATTCTCCTGCCCAACGGTTGCTGCAGGAAATTCTCTCCCGGCCCTGATCCGCAGTTTTCTCACGCGGTCTTTGAGAGTTTCGGAGAGATTCCGGAAAACCCCTTTTGTTTTTTTATCTTTAATTATGACCAGAAAAATTGGACTCACCGGAGGAATTGCCTGCGGGAAAAGCGAGGTGGCGAAACGCTTGTCCCGGCACCGGATCCCGGTGCTGGATACGGACGAGGTCGGCCATGAATTTCTGAAACCCGGTCATCCGGTGTTTGCGGAGGTTCTGCGCGAATTCGGTGAGGAGTATCTGAACGGTCATGGCGAGATCAACCGCCGTAAACTGGGGGAACACGTGTTTCAACATCCGGAGGCACTGAAGAAACTGAATTCCATCATGCATCCTGAAATTCAAAGAACCTGGCGGAACTGGTTTGTCCTGCAAACCGCAGCGGTATCCGTGGTGGCCGTTCCGCTTCTGTTTGAAATCGGGGTCGAGAAGGATTTCGATGCGGTCCTTTGTGTCACATCGACTGAATCAATGATGGTCGAACGATTAAAACAAAGAAATTTAACTGAAAAACAAGCTCTGCAGAGGATTCGGGCACAAATGCCCGTGGATCTGAAAGCGGAAAAATCAACCTGGACTTTTCAAAACAATGGAACCCTGCCCGAGTTGCTGCATCAGGTGGATGCCTGGGTGCAACGGGAGTTCCAGTAGGAGAATCAACTATGTCAGAAGAAAACACATCCACTCAAAATCAGGAGGAGAAAGCGCCTCCCAAACGCCGGACCCGCAAACAGGATCCCTCCACGAATGCCGGATCCTCCGAACCCGCTCCCGCGCCGATCCCCGAAACGTCTCCCCGGAGGCGCATGCGCGATTCACAAGAGATTCATGAAAATGATTCGGAAAGGGGAGGCTCCTCCCATGAAGAGGATTCCGGCCGTGGAACGAACCGCCGTCACGGGTCCAGTGATGACGGGGAGGGGCAGTCAGGAAATCCCCGTCATTCCCATCAGAACAATCAGGGCAATAACCGCCGCCGCCGGCGTCGCGGACGCAACAATCCTCCGCAGCAGTCTCCGCAGCGGGTTCAGCGCCGGAACCGCCATGGAATGGATGATTACCTTCCCGAACCGGAAGAACGCGATGGTCCCCCTTTGAATCTCTTTGATCTGCAGAAGCTTTCGGTTCCGCAACTGATCGGCAAAGCGGAGGAAATGGAGGTGGAGGACCCCGCCGGTCTGCGCAAGAGTGAATTGATTAATGAAATCGTCCTCGCCAATATGCGCCTGAACGGTCCGGTATTTGTCCAGGGGATTCTGGAGGTGATGCAGGATGGATTCGGTTTCCTCCGCTCGCCCCTTTACAATTATCTCTCCACCACGGAGGACATTTTCGTTTCTCCCTCCCAAATCCGAAAATACGGTCTCCGCTATGGAGACTTTGTCGAGGGGGATCTCCGCACGGCGCAGCCGAAAGACCGTTTTTTCGGTCTGGGCATGATCCACAAACTGAACGGGGAAAAACCGCAGAAAGGCAAACGGGGAGTGATTCCTTTTGAGCATTTGACGCCGCTGTTTCCCGAGGAGCGGCTGATGATGGAGCGGAGTGAAAATCCCTCTCTACCCATGCGGGTGATCGATCTGGTTGCTCCAATTGGAAAAGGGCAGCGCGGACTGATTGTAGCTCCGCCGCGCACCGGAAAAACGGTTCTGCTGCAGGATATTGCCAATTCCATCTCTGCGAATCATCCGGAGGTTGAAT
>JBMTJR010000280.1:0-3169 GCA_049438565.1 Kiritimatiellia bacterium | reverse complement strand
CGTGGATCGGGCTGACCGGGGACGCCGTCATGCACGGAGAGCTCCAACGCCAAGCGCGTGACGACCCCGCCGGGTTCGGCTCGATTTGGGCGGAGGTCGCGGATCTGATGGCGGCACAGCTGGGCTGGAATCCGGAGAAAAGGCAGCATGAAATCGAAATGTTTCAGGCGGCATATCATTATGAGTAAATTCCGGGCCGGATGGATCTGCGCGTGCTGCGCCCTTGGGGTCTGGTCGAATTCTGTGCCGTTTCTGAAAGTCCCGCTGCCCGAGCCGGCGGGCATGCTTGCAGAGCCGGCATTAAAGGAGGCTTCCGGGCTGACGCAGTCGGGAAGGGTTCCCGGGCGGTTCTGGAGTTTGAATGACAGCGGACATTCCGCGGTACTGTTTGCGATGGACGCCGAGGGGCGTCCGGAGGCGGCGGTCAGGATCCGCGGAGCAGAAAATCAGGACTGGGAGGCGGTGGAAAGTGACCCTCAGGGGGGGCTCTGGATTGGCGATTTCGGCAACAATCTGAACCGCCGGAAGGATTTACGGATTTACCGGGTGGAGGAGCCGGGAGAGGAAATCCCGGCAGAGTTGCCGGTGACCCGCACGCTGCATTTCCGCTACCCGGATCAGGAGGATTTTCCGCCGGAGATAATGAATTTTGACTGCGAGGCCCTTTTTTTCCGCGATGGAAAACTGTACTTGCTCACCAAACACCGGTCGGACCGTGACACCAAACTGTACCGGATAGAGGATTTGGAAACCGAAGAGATTCAGACCGCCACCCTGTTGGGTCAATACGCCTGGATCGGGCAGGTGACGGATGCCTCTCTGACTCCGGATGGAGAAAAGCTGGCGGTGTTGACCTACAGCGGGATCTGGATTTTCAACCGCCCCGCGGATTCCGATGATTTTCTGCGGGGAGAGGGGATGGCCTGGAAATTTCCCAACTGGTCTCTGAAGCAGGTGGAGGGCATCAGCTGGCTGGATGCGCAGACTCTGCTGATTTGCAACGAGCAGCGCAGCCTGTTCCGGGCGGATCTGCGCTCGGAAGTTTGGAAAGCTTTCAGCGGTAGTGACGTTCGATCCGGGGATGAATCGCCGTAAGAATCTCGTAGGCAATGGTGCCCGCCCGGCGTCCCAGCCAGTCGGCCCAGACTTCATTTCCATTCTGTTCGCCGATGAGGACCACCTCATCGCCCGGAGCGCAGACCAGATCCGGACCGAGATCCAGCGTGATCCAGTTCATGCTGATGCGGCCCACCACCGGAACGCGTTCTCCATGGACCAGGGCTTCTCCCCGGTTGCTCAGCGAGCGGAGATACCCGTCCGCATACCCGGCCCCGACCACGGCAATCTGCGTATCGCGGGTGGTGCGGTATGAGGAATAATACCCGATCGGGGTTCCTTCGGGGACCCGCTTCACCTGCATCAGACGGCTGTGCATTTGCAGGAGCGGACGGGTCTGCACCCGCATCCGGGGATCATTGCAGCCGTATCCGTAGAGTAAAATACCGGGACGGACGGCATCGTAGTCCCATTCCGGATAATACTGAATTCCCCGTGAGCTGCAGAAGTGCTTCATCAGGCGCCGGCCGGCAATTTCCTCCGCCGCTTTGAAGGCGTTCACAAAACGTTCATGCTGTTTTTCCTGCAGCCAGGGTCTTTTCAGATCCACGGCTGCCAAATGACTGCAAATTCCGGTGACGCAGAGTCCTTCTGTTTGAATAATCCGGGGGAGATCCTCCATCTGAGCGCATTCAAGAATGCCGATTCTGCCCATGCCGGTATCAATTTTGATATGCACGTTCAGGGTTTTGCCGAGGGCTTTGGCGGTCCGGCCCATCTGGAATGCATGGTCGGCATCCACCACGCAGGGGGTGATGTGGTGTTCCAGAGCCTGGGGCACCTCCGAAGGGTCGATGGGTCCCAGGACAAAAACGTCAGCCGCGGGACAGGCGCTGCGCACCTCCAGGGCCTCCTCGAAGTATGCGACGGCAAACCAGCGGACCCCCTCTTGAAAGGCGCGGCGGACCACTTCCCGGATTCCGTGGCCGTAGGCCTCGGATTTCACCACAAACATGATCTGGGACTGAGGCTGCAGCTGCTGTTGGAGGCTGCGGATGTTGTCGGCCAGAATATCCAGATCAATGATGACAGAGGGGGATTTCATGGATTCAGAAAGAATATTGAATGGTGGTGAAAGCCAGCAGACGGTAACTGTCGGCAATCAGAGGGCTGTCCCGCCAGGTTTCATCGAGAAACTCCACCCGGGCCAGAGTGAACCAGGACCAATTTTTGTACAGTTGAAAGAGAAGCTGCGCGGAGGTGTAGGGATGAAAAGATTCGCCCGGAGAGTGGGCCGGACGCTCCTCGGTGGCTTTTGCGGCCGGAACGCCGACAAAATAGCGGGTCCATTCCTGATTCTGCAATAACAGACCTGCACCGACGGATCCTGATAACCGCTCCCAGGGTTTGCCGAGGGCATAGCGCATGCCCAAAGTGGCCTGCACCCCGTTGAAGGCACCGAAAATTTCCGCATCCAGAGAGGCCAGCAGGGTCAGCGGCGGAATGGGTCTGTAGTTCCAGTCCACTCCGGCCAGCAGAGTGTCGCTGCGGTCCCCCATCCCTTCAAGAATCGGGGCGTCGTCCTCCTCATAAGGAGCAAAAGAGACCAGGAGATGCGGGGAGAGAGACCAATTGCTTTTTTCTATCAGTTTGTACTGCAGCGAAGGGCCATTCCATTGCAGGCGTTCGCCCCGGTAGCTGACCGTGGGGAAGACCCGGGTGGAGCTTCCAGCCCCTTCATAAGGCTGAGAGTCCGTGAGAAAAAAAACGCCGGCGGACCAGGGAGAGGGTCTGACCGTTGCAGGTGCCTGGGCAAAAAGAGGTCCCGAACAAAGCCCAAAAAGGGCACAAAGCCTGCAGAATCTATTCATAATTCTTCTTCTGCATCCGAATAGACAAAGTTCAAGTATGGAGCTTTCCTTTTTCCGCCCGCCGTAGGTCCCAGCAGTCTGTTTTGAACGACAAATATGTACACTGCCTTTTTTTTGGGTTCAATTTTGTATTTTTATTTCCGAACCAGGTGAATTTTATTCCTTAATATTAAATATTTATATCTAATTTGTTTAAATTTCATGCCAACTCAACATTTTTTCATGGTCTTGGCATTATCATT
>JBMTJR010000279.1:0-3170 GCA_049438565.1 Kiritimatiellia bacterium | reverse complement strand
CTCCTCTGGGCCATCCCCACAAATTTTCAAAAGAGGACCTTCTGATCCAAGGCTCTCCCAAGCCTCCACTAAAAAGCGTAGACCTTTCATCTCCACTAAGCGACCTAGATACAGGTAATACCCTTCATCTTTACAGTCGAAGTTCTCTAGCGGACGAATCGGCAAAACATGCTTTAAGGTGGTAATCCGTTCCGGATCTATTCCTGCACCGATAAACTGCTCTCGCATAAAATCTGAAATGGCAATCCAATGACTCACCTTACGAAAGGTTCCTCGGGCGTGCAACACCCACAACAAAATGGCATACCAAGCGGTCTGCAGGGAGGAGCTCCGCCAAGCCCCTTCTCGTATTTCTGGAAAGAAATTCTTTCGCAAACCAGTTTTGGCCACTCCGTGGTCTGCCCATAAATATCCACTTACCGAAAAGGGTCGGAAATTGTGAGTTACTACGACTGTCCGGATTCCCCTTTTTCGCGCGAGAGCGAAAATGGCTGCAGAACCCACCGGAAAAATATTATGCAACAGCCATACATCGGATTCAAATACCCGCTCATGTTCCCGCAGTCGTTCCAAAGCCTCTCGGTTATGGTACATTTTAAGCGCCTGCATGAGCTTGTTAGGCGCTCCCGCTTTCTTCCAGTCAGACGAATAGAATCGCAGTGTGGCAAAACGATCGTCTCCACGGAATTGATCTTCCAGAAAGTCAACATAGTTCTCCTCTCCACCTTTTTCCAGATATACGTTAAAAATCTGGGTAACTCTCATGTCACTTCACTTCAGAAAGGTTTTTCTGAGTCATTTTTTCACCCGAAGTGATCAGAATATGGATAATCGTAAGGTTAATACAAAGACTTAAGAAGGTATCATAGGGCGTTCCAAAAGAGAACATGAAAAGAAAAACTGTAGTAAGGATCAGGGAAGTGAAAATGCAGCAAAGACGATATATTTCAGGCTTACCGGTCTGCTTCTTCACCGAAACCAAGGAAACGCGGGAGGCTCTGAATAAAAATAGCACAAAGGCTACCGCGCCGGGACACCCAAAACCAATCAACACCTCCAATGCCCCATTATGGAGATTTGCGATCAGGCCGCGGAGAAAAATCATGTCTGACAACCCATATATGGTCTGAAGCGCGATATATTCATTCTGATCAAAGGCCAACCCGCGGCCAAGCCACAGATATTGAGGGATTTCCTTCACTGCTAAAGTCCAAACACCGTAACGGAAGTCCATGGTCGACAATCCGTCCCGCAACGCTTCACTCCCATGCGCAATAAAAGGCAAAAACGAAACGGTTCGCTGGATCCCGTACGGAAGGAAATCAAAAATAAGGAACACGAAACAATAGCCGGCTATGCCCACCCCGGCAGTCGATATTACAAACGCTTTCCAATGATTTCGAAACATCAAAAATCCGATTAACAACAGGAACAGATTTGTTGCAATAAACACACTGCGGAACCCGGAGAAAGCTCCGATGAACAGCCCCATCCCAATTAACAGGATATAGCCCACGGCATTTTTGCGAGAAAAAATAAGAAAGAAGAAAGGTAGATATACCAGACCGCGCCCGAGAATAGCAGCCGACATAAACCTTACCCCCTGTCCTGTCTCGTAATCCATCAAAGCATCTCCCAGCCCGAAACCCGCCTGCAAAAAATAATAATGTTGGTAGATTTTCCCTCCACTTAAAAGTAATACGGCTTCGGCCAAAACCGGCAGAAAGGAGAATAGCGCTGAGAAAATCAGCGCATTTCTTATCTGCCTTTGACTTACCCTCACGTTTGACACAAACCACAGTATAATCACACCAAGATAAATCACCACGTAGCGCATCCCCCCAGCCTGTCCTGTACCTAGTACCTGAAACCCAATCCCACGAGCAAGCATTGTGTAAAACGCAATAAATCCATAAAGCAAGGTGGCAAAACGAAGACTGCCATCCATCACAAAACGCTCTTTGGTAATGATCATTCTTATAAACATCACCACTCCTACGAAAAGAAAGGTAATATGAAAAAGTTGCAGTTCGCCAGGAAACCCGGGAAGAATCAACTTCGAATTCATAATCGCAATCGAGAACAGAAAAAAAACTTCCGGTTTGGAAATCCCCCAGATCATCAAAGGAATTAAAACCGGGATCGCCAACATATACGGGTTTGAACTCCGCAACCCTAATACTAAAGAAAATAGCGACAGTCCAAGGATACAGACAAACCAAATGAAAGAGCCAATTCGTTGTACATTCATAAAATCTTATCTCAACTCTTCTCAGCCTTTTTCCTATTAGAATCTGGTATAATCTGACTAAAGCAGTTAGAAACTCTACAGAGTTCCGCTATTTCAGCGAAACTTTTCATTTTCAGGTCTTTTCAAGCATGATTTTCAATAATTGTCCCTCAGCTTAAAGATGGACGTTTCTTTTAGATTACTTTCTATACCCATTTACCCCTTAAACCTCCAGCAGGGATTACAACGGATTCTCGACCTGTCCTGCAAGAGACACAAAGGCTACATCATCTTCCGCGATATTCACGGGGTGGTGAGGGCTGTGGATGATCCGGAGTTTCTCCGCGTTCACCAGGAAGCGGCTCTGGTCTGCCCGGACGGGATGCCGCTGGTGTGGATCGGTCGGCGGAAAGGCTTCAAAGAAATGTGACGGGTCTACGGCCCGGATATGATGCGGACACTCATGGCGGCCACCGCTGACGGCTCCGCCACGCATTTTCTCTACGGCGGAAAGGAGGGCGTGGCTGAAGCATTGAAACAGATCCTGGAGCATCAATTTCCCGGTGTGGAAATTTCCGGTACCTACTGTCCCCCATTCGGGCCGCTCAGTCCCGAACATGAAAAGGAACTGAAAACGCTGGTGTCGCAACTGAAGCCTGATTTCTTCTGGGTGGGCCTCAGCACCCCCAAACAGGAATTTTTTATGAATCAGTATCTTCACCAGCTTGATACCACCGTGATGCTTGGGGTCGGCGCGGCCTTCGATTATCTCTCCGGAACCGTAAAAGAACCTCCGCTCTGGATTCAACGTTCAGGCTTTCAATGGCTGTACCGGATTCTCAGCGAACCCAAAAGACTGTTTGGCCGTTATCTCCGAACCGTTCCACGGTTTATATGGCTGTATTTTAAAGAAGAACGCTCATTCAAAAAACAAGCATGA
>JBMTJR010000278.1:0-3181 GCA_049438565.1 Kiritimatiellia bacterium | reverse complement strand
AGACGCTCCCGCAGTTCCAGCAGGATTTTCTCGTATTTTTTGAGTTCCCTTTTGGTCAGCGGTTTCCCTTTCACCGCTTTGGCCAGAACCGGGGTGGGCTCCCGTCCGTTCAGGCTTCTCCCCGGGGACTTCTTTGCCGAAGCCGGTTTCATACGCTCCGGTTTGGAGGATGCGGATTTCTTCACGGCCGTTTTTTTCACGGCGCTCTTCTTGACAGCCGTTTTCCCGGCTGGGGTGTTTTTCTTGGCAGGCTCCTGCTTTTTTCCGGAAGTTTTTTTCGGAGGGGCGCTCTTAGAGACAGAACGCTTTTTAGCCGGAGCTGCTTTTTTAGAGGTTGATTTTGGCACGTTTGAATCCTTATCCAGAGAACATCTTCTCGTATTTAGAGAGAAGTTTGGAACTGTATATGATCCAAATCTTCCCTGTCAATGAAGAAGCCATAACTTATTCTGGGACGGTTCTTCGCTTGCGGGAAGGCTTCGGATGTCATAGAACTTCCCTTATGCATGATTCGAACCAGGTTCCCACCCGACGTTTTGGCCGCACGGAATTGCAAATGCCCGTTTTTTCCACAGGCGGGATGCGCTATCAGCAGGACTGGAAAGACCTTCCCCCGGAGGAGATCGAAGCCGCTTCCACCCTGAATGTCCGGGAGTGCGTCGAGCGGTCGCTGCAGCATGGCATTCCCCATATCGAAACCGCCCGCGGCTATGGAAGTTCCGAGGCCCAGCTGGGAGAGGTCTTTGCGGATATTCCAAGGGAAAAGCTGATCGTGCAAACGAAAATCGGTGTCAGGGAGAATCTCGGGGAATTTGTGGAGAGTTTTGAAACCAGTATGTCCCGACTCAAACTTCCTTATGTGGATTTACTCTCGATCCACGGAATCAACAACCGCGAGGAACTGGCACGGAGTCTGGAGTATGCGGTTCCGCAAATGCTGCGCTGGCGGGATCAGGGACGCATCCGCTTTCTGGGTTTTTCCACCCACGGCCCGGCGGATGTGATTATGCAGGCCGCCTTTTCGGGCTGTTTTGACTACATGAATGTGCACTGGTATTTTGTGAATCACGACAACTGGCCCGCCATCCAGGCGGCGGCCCACCAGGACATGGGGGTTTTTATTATCAGTCCGAATGACAAAGGAGGCCGGCTCTGGGAGCCCACTCCCAAACTTTGCGACTTTTGCGCACCGCTGCATCCCATGCAGTTTAATGCACTCTACTGCCTCAGCCGGGAGGAGGTTCATACCCTGAGTCTGGGAGCCTCCAAAGCCTCGGATTTTGACATCCATATCGACGGCATGCGCTGGTACAACGAACGGAAAGCCATCTCATCCGCGATTGCGGAAAAAATCCGCCGCGAGGTGGACACCCATTTCGTTCCGGGTTGGCACCGCACTTATGCGGCGGGAGTTCCACTGCCCGGCCGGACCCCCGGAGGGATTCATATCCGGGAAATTCTGCGCCTCTACACCTGGGCCAAATCCATGGACATGGTGGAATTCGCCAAATTCCGCTACAACATGTTTGGCAATGCCGGCGACTGGTTTGCCGGGGAGGCGCCGGGGGATTTTGAGGATGCCGCTCTGTATGAGTGTCTGCAGCACAGTCCGCACCGGGACCGGATTATCGGGTACCTTCATGAAGCCCACGAACTGCTCAAAGGCGAGGAAGTGAAACGTCAAAGCGAAGCGGAAAAGGAGGACAAATGAACAACTGTCATTTTGGTGAAGAGGAGATCGAATTTCCGGTGGAGGTGCATTTCCGGATTGTCTGCGATTCCAGTCTGGAAGCCTCGGCGCAGGTGATGGTGGCTGCGGATGAACTGGGGCTTTCGGAAAAGCTGAAGAGCGGAAACCAGAGCCGCGGCGGAAAATATCTGAGTTACCAGCTCAGTACCGTCGTGGAATCTCTGGAGCAAATGAACCATATTGATCAAACCTTCCGGGCGCTGGAAGGGGTGAAAATGGTCCTCTGAGAACGGCGGCTCCCGCCTGGGCGGGATGGAGATGTGTTATGAAATTCTCATCCAATCCAGTACTTGATTTTCTTGGCGGGGCGGTGGCCACCGGAGGCGCTCTGCTCTGCTTGGCCAGTTTCCTGACCCTCTTCGCCCGCGGACACTGGATCCTGGATCTGTTCTCCCATTTCCGACCCCAAATGGCGCTGGGACTGATCATCTGCTCTCTTTGCATGGGGCTCTGCCGGAAGCCATGGCTGCTTCTCCCTTTTCTCCTCATCTGTCTGGTTCATCTCGCGGTGATTATGTCCCTCTATTTTACAGGAGCTTCCAAATTCTCCCCGCGATATTCAGAAAGACTCCGTCTCCTGCTGATCAACGTCAACAGCAGCAGCGGCGATCCGGAACGTGTTCTCGACTATGTTCAGCAGCGCGGAGCTGATGTGGTGATCCTGCAGGAGTTCAGTTCCAGGTGGATGGAGATGGCCCGGTCTTTGAAGGAGATTTATCCTTTCCGGCTGCTCGAGATTCGGGAGGATAATTTCGGAATGGCGCTGTTTTCCCGCCGGCCTTTTCTCAGTGAGGAAGTCCTCTACTTCACGGAGGAGGAAGTCCCTAGTCTTGCCGTGGAACTGCGGCTGGATGCGGAGCGATTCCTGCTGCTTGCCACCCACCCGGTTCCTCCGGTCAGTGCCGAATATACCAGAGCCCGGAATCTCCAGCTGCAGAAAATCGCCGCCTTTGTGGCGGACAGCTCCATCCCGGTGCTGTTGGCCGGAGATCTCAACACCAGCCCCTGGAGTCCGGTTTTCCGGGATCTGCTCCGGGATTCCGGTCTGGAAAATTCCATGCAAGGATTCGGGATCCAGCCCACCTGGCCCACGATGATTCCGCCGCTCTGGACACCCCTCGATCATGTGCTTCACAGCAGAACTTTCACTACGCTGCGTCGAAAGGTGGGACCCGATGTGGGCTCAGACCATTTTCCGGTGGAGCTGACGATCGGTCTGCGCGCTCCGGAGGGGCTGTGAAAACTGGACGCGGAGATAAAAAAGATTCTTCGTCAAATATTGTGGAGTGGGAAGTGGAGTTTTTCACAACCGCGGACCTCAGGGACGGCGCGCCTGCCCGAGCTGTCGCTCGCGACGGCCAGGGGACTCATGCGAATGGGTGCATCAACAGTTATGGAGTGCGGTCGCGAGCTTGCGCCTGCCCGCGCGTG
>JBMTJR010000277.1:0-3190 GCA_049438565.1 Kiritimatiellia bacterium | reverse complement strand
CGACAGATCGCGGAGTTCATCTATGCGACCTCCCAGGGATCGCGCGCGTCCATCGCGCCGGCGGGCCGGTTCTGCTCCGACAGCCCCACCGTAATCGTGGATCAGCACATGATCGCGAAAGCGATGGTGGTGAACGCGCGATTTATCCGCACGGTCGGGGTGGTGGACAAGGAAACCGGGAACCCGATGTACTTCGGGACCTGGCGCGGGGAAAAGCCGACCTACTTCCTCGACGAGAATGAACAGATCGAGGACATGCGCATCCCCAGTGACGGCGGTTTCTCTGCCGAAGCTCCAAAAGCGACCGGAACGTCGGCCCAGCGAGCATCCGTGGAGAAAAAGAAACGGATGCGGAAACAGGCGAAGTCGGATCGCAAACGAAACCGGAAGCGGAAATGACTTTGAGGCATGGATCCCCAAACCGGTCTCACATCTTCACAATTTGCCGGAGCAACGCATTGATCTTCTCTTTGTCGAACTTCTGCGGATCAAAAGACCCGCCCACCCATTCGGTGTAGCTGTCGTGCTCGGGATGAAGCTCGTTCTGCAAGGCCAGAAGCATCTCCTGATAGCCCCAGACCCCGCCGCAGTCCTCCGGCGGACAGGCCATGGCCCCGTCGGTGACCTCGAACAGGGCGGCATCTTTTTTCAGTTTACCCAGGGAGACGATGTCGTGGATCCAGCTGTCACCGAAGTCGTATTCGTATTCGATGCGTGAACCTTTGCGCAGAAAAAGGTCGGATACGAAAACCTCGTTCTCGTCCAGGACCTCCTGCCAATCATCATCACTGGGAACCCCATAGATCTTTCCTTTGTGTTCAAACTGATGGAGATGGTAATTCTGCCAGCCCATCACGACCTGAATGACCTCATGCAGTTCACTCAACCGCAAATCCCCGGGGATGCCGATCTCCCGCCAAATTTCGGGATTGCTGTCCTGCAGCGAAATTCGGATACGGAGGGGCGCCGCATTCGACGGTTTCGCGTCCCGGTCCCCCTTGTCGTCAAACAGAAGTTCAAACAACAGGCGCGACCGCTGCCACCCCTCTTCGGTGAACCGCACCGATTTCGCCTTGCCCTTCGGATCGGAGATCCAGCCCTTTCGGTGCAGCCGGTCCATCACATCCCAGCTCTGTCCCTTCCAGGCCCGCATCGCCCCATCCTCCCCATGGGCGGTCAATTGCAGGAGCGCCAACACCACGTCGTCAAGTTTGTCAGAATTTATCATGCATTCACTTTTCTCCCAAAAACCGCGCGTCGGCAAGGCTACAACCGGATTTTCAAGTGACAAGGGTTTCTTCCAACCACATGCCCGATTTTAATCGTCACGTGAGCGAAAATTCTGCCGATGACGATTAAGATCAGGAGGAATGCGGCCAGGAAATGACCCCATCTTTCACCAATGGTGACATGCACCCGGACTGAATCAAATCCGAACTCCCCACTTGACCCTGGACGATTTTTGCCTATAAGATGCCCCTCCATTGCCGGATGGTGTAACGGTAGCACTAGGGACTCTGACTCCCTCTGTCTAGGTTCGAATCCTAGTCCGGCAACCATTTCGCCCCTTCTCAGGAAGGGGTTTTTTTGATGGTTTAAGCCTATTTTTAAAGGGTTTTTTGGTAACTCAGCGTTTTGAGACTCGATTTTTCTGCCGTATGGATCCGGCGCTGGAGTCCGGAAGTTAAAACTGCGATATGCCAATCAGACGGAAGGGAAACCAAGCCCTTCGCAACCAAGCACCGCGCGGGGATTCACACTTAACAACTGCAGGCGGCGGGATTCGGAGAGTCCACAGGAACTTTCCAGAATACGGTCCATCTGCGGCAGGGACATGGCGGAACCCACCAGATGGGAGCGGTCCGGTGCCCAGGCCGCCAGATCCCCGCCCACCGCCACACTGGATCCCAATTGTTTCTTCGTGTCGTGAATTTAGATTTCCATGGCCTGATTTGGGTTGTAGGTTGGGTTGATACTCATTGGCATCACGTAATATCTTTGGTCAATCAGTCTTACTTTCCCTGAAAATTCACTATGCAATATTCCCACATGATCATTCCCAGACTCCCAGAGTCTCCCTCCACCCTGGCGGAGGCTGCAGATCTTCTCTCCTGCGGTCCCCGGCACATGGTGGACGCCCCTCATGCTTCAACCGCCTCACAGCCTCAACCGGAAGTGCAGTTCGCAGCCGGTCACAGCGAAGCCGTGCTGTATTTGTGGTATCTGGTGCGGGAGCCCACGGTCCGGGCGGTGCATACGCTCCCTCAATCCCCGGTGTGTCAGGACAGCTGCGTGGAGATGTTTTTCGCGCCGCATGAGAATGTGTACCTGAATCTCGAATGGAACGCCATCGGTACCCTGCTGGCGGGGAGGGGCCCTGCCCGCGCCGGTCGGGAACCTCTTTCGATGGAGCAGCTGGGCCAAATCCGACAGCAGGCCTCTTTGGGCTCCCTCCCCTTCGAGGAACGGCCCCAGCCGGAGCCATGGACCCTGACCGCCGCCGTTCCGTTTGAAATTCTGGAACTGGATCCGGAGCAGATTTCCGGACGGACCTTCCGCGCCAATTTTTACAAATGCGGGGATCGGCTTGCCACTCCCCATTACCTCAGTTGGAATCCTGTCCCCACCCCGAATCCGGACTTTCACCGTCCGGAGCATTTTGGGTCGGTGGCTTTTGCCTGAACCCATGTCAAAAGCCCAAAATACTGTCCGCCTGGTCGATATCGCCGCACATGCCGCTGTTTCACGCGCCGCGGTATCCAAAGCCCTGCTGAGCACCGGCGGAGAGCGGGTCCGGGTGAGAGGACACCAAGCGGCATGCGTATTATGCCCGCGCCGCCCTGGATCTCCTGCTTTCCTCCCCTGAAAACGGCACCGCCCCGGAAAGAATCCTCACGATTCAACCTGAATTGATCGTCCGGGTTTCAGGGTCGCTTACTACGGAATACAATTAGGATTGGGATTAAGATTTATACGTAAATAGTTATTTATTAGACATTTACGACTAATATAAAGCTGAGCCGGCAGAGGGATTGACGGTCGCAGGCTCCCTCGCCAGCTTCGTGGCGCATACTCGCTTCGCTCGTGAACGACCCCCTTCGGGGCTTCGAACCCCTCTTTGCCTCCAATAAATTGGAGCCGGCAGAGGGATTGACGGTCGCAGGCTCCCTCGCCAGCTTCGTGGCGCATA
>JBMTJR010000276.1:0-3231 GCA_049438565.1 Kiritimatiellia bacterium | reverse complement strand
GAGGGGGCAGGGGAGGGCGGAGAGGGGTCGGCGACAGAAACCGGTCGCAGAATCCCGGATAGTGGAAATCAGAGACGGATATTGCGGAAAGTTCGAAGCTTCTGGGCTGCAGTACTTCCGGGGGGGACACGTTTTGCGGCGAAAAAGTCTGTTCGGCCCCGGAACGGGTCTGGAATTGGGTGAGGGTATTGCATTTGGAGCAGGGTTTTTCGCCGCTGAAGGTTTCTTCAATGGCCTGCTGTAACGAGGCGTCGCTGCTGTAGTCGCGGATCATTCCGGCCCAGGCGCCGATCTGCATCAGCTCCCAGTTCAGGGCCAGCAAAACAAAAGCGGCGGTCATTCCCAGTCCCAGCGGTCTGCGGATTCCTGGATGCTGCTGGAGGAACTGACAAATCATGGTGACGGGGGGAGCCGGAGGAAATTCCGGGCATTTCTTGCAGTGAGGGTTCCGATCTCCTCCGGACGGGTATGGCGCAGTCCGGCCAGAACTTCGGCAACGTGCGGAACAAAAGCGGGTTCGTTCCGTTTTCCCCGGTGGGGGACCGGGGCGAGGTAGGGGCTGTCCGTCTCAATCAGCAGACGGTCCTCCGGAATCGTGGCGGCCACCTCCCGCAGGGCGGCGGCATTGCTGAAAGTGACAATCCCGCTGAAACTGATCATCAGATTCAAATCCAGCAGCTTGTTTGCGAATTCCTGACTTCCGGTAAAGCAGTGAAGCACGGCGCAGCATCGGTCGGGCTCCGGCCAGTTCCGGCTGAACGCCTCCAGCATCTCCAGAGTGTCTGTGTCCGCTTCCCGGCTGTGCACCACGACCGGTTTCCGGTATTCGCAGGCGAGATCCAGCATGCTTTGGAAAAGTTTCCGCTGCTCCTCCGGGCTGCCGGACTTGTGAAAATAATCCAGGCCGCATTCCCCGACGGCCACAACTTTTGGTTCCGCGAGCAGGGGGCGGAGCCGGGAAATCTCCCCGTCCCATCCCGGAGCCAGGTCCCGGTCATACCCCGCACTGCACCAAAGCCGATCCGGGTGGCGGGTGGCCGTTTCGAAGGCAAGCTGGTTAGCCGGATCACTGCCCCCAATGGCCAGCATTCCGCTCACGTCCGCGGCGCGGGCATTGTCCAGCATCTCAGGAACACTTTCCTTGAGCGCAAAATGGTCGAGATGAAAATGAGAGTCGAAATACATGGGACGGTATTCAGCCGACCAGAGGCCAGAATCGTTTCTGGCTGGCCGGATCCAGTTTTTTCAGAGGGGGAACCTTATAGAGGTCTCCGAACAAATCCTCAACCAAAAAAGACCCGTCAGGGAGTTCCCGGGGCCATTCATCCAGCTCGGTCTGAAAACTTCGGGACCCCTGGGTGGTGAGCACTTCCCAGCACCTCAATTCGATTTCTTTCCGGAGTTCGGAGATGGATTCGATTTGAAAGATCCCCATGCAACGGTCCAGTTCCTCCTGCAGAATCCGGCGTGAACTTTCATCCAGCTCTTCAGGATCCCGGATCAGGCAGAGCTCCTCCCCTTCCTCGTTGCGGAGGGAAAGATACTGACCGGGAAGACTCCAGGGGAAACAGGGGGTGATCCGGAACGCTTCCGGACCGTCTTCGGTCTGCAGGGCCAGGCGGCCGTCCGGAAGGGAGAGAAGAGAGGGCGGTGTCATCATCAGATCACAAAGGTTTGGTGGAGTTCCTGCTGCATATCGTAAAGTCCTTTGAAAACCCCTTCCGGTTTTTGCAAAAGTTCCTCGTGGGTGCCGCTTTCCACAAGTTTTCCGTCCTTGAGCACCAGCAAGCGGTTGGCCCGGCGCAGAGTGGAAAGCCGATGGGCAATGGCAATCACGGTCCGGCCCCGGACCAGCTGATCGAGGGCGTCCTGAATTTTCCGCTCGGTCTCCGTGTCCACATTTGAGGTGGCCTCGTCGAGGATCAGGATGCGGGGATCATGCAGAATCGCCCGGGCGATGGAGATGCGTTGCCGTTCCCCCCCGGACAAGGTCTGTCCGCGTTCCCCGATGATGGTTTCATAGGCCTGGGGCAATTTGCAGATAAATTCATGCGCATGCGCGGTGCGGGCCGCCTCCACGATGTCCCCGGGATCTGCATGCTCCAGTCCATAGGCAATATTCTCCCGGATGGTTCCGTGGAAAAGGTAGGGTTCCTGCAGAACCATTCCAACCTGGGTCCGGTAGCTGCCGATCTCCAGTTCGCGGAGGTCATGGCCGTCAATAAGAATCCGTCCGCTGCTGGGATCATAAAACCGAACCATGAGCTGAATCAGGGTGCTTTTGCCCGCCCCGGAGGGACCCACCAGCCCCACCATTTCTCCGGGCTCCAGACGGAGAGAAATATTTTTCAGCACCTGCCGCACCCCGTCATAGGAAAATCCGACATTTTCAAGTTCAATTTCCCCCTTCAGGCGGGGAAGTCTGATCTGATCGAGGGTTTCCGGAATCTGGGGTTCGGTGTCCAGAATTTCAAAAATCCGGTGGGCCGAACTCACGGCCCGGTTCATCATGCGGGTCATCTGTCCAATGGCCTGGAGGGGCTGCATGAACATGCCGGCATAGAGGAGAAAGGTGACAAAAGTTCCGATGCTCAGGTGCAGTTCCGATTCTCCGGAAAGGCGGGGAAGCGCAAAGAAATAGACTGCAAGGGTAATGAGGTGAAAACTGAAAGTAAGAGAGGGCCAGAACCGGGTCCACACCTTGTGCACAAGGGTGAAGGTGTGCAGACAATCGTCGTTACAATTGCGGAAACGTTGGGTTTCCCGGTCCTCCTGATGAAAGGCTTTCACGACCCGGATCCCGGGAATGGTTCCGGAAAGCACGGAGGTCAGGTCTGACCTCTTCCTGAATGCTTTCATGAAAATATGCTGCATTTTCCTTCCATGCACAACAAACGAGAAGAGAATCAGGGGAACCGGGAGCGTCAGGAGCAGACCGAGCCGCCAGTCGAGCATCATGAGCACGGTTCCGAGTCCGAGCAGCATCAGGATCGAGAGCGCAACTTCGATAACCCCGAAGGCAATAAAATCCCAGAGGCGGTCGGTATCGGACGAGCAGCGGGAGATGATGGATCCGGTTTGTTTGCGGGTGAAAAAACGCAGGCTGAGGGTTTGTAAATGCGCATAGACCTGGGTGCGGATGTCATGGGCCACCCGTTCGCCCATGTAGGCCATGCGGCTGAGCCGCAGCCAGACAAAGAAGGTGTGCAGAACATAAGAGGCACCGAGAAT
>JBMTJR010000275.1:0-3287 GCA_049438565.1 Kiritimatiellia bacterium | reverse complement strand
CCGTGGCCACCTGACCCTGTTTGTTCATTTCCATAAACGGATCGTAGAATTTCAGGTGCCGTTCCAGATAATAGGTCGCAAGCACCATGGTGTTTTTATAATTGGTCACCCGCAGCATCAATTCGTCCCGGCCATTCCGGTGAATTCCAATCAGCGTGAAAATCCGGTCGTTTTTCCGGCTTTTCACTTCCTCCTCCTGCAGTCCGTTGACCACCTCGAACATCAGAGGGGCTCCGGTGTAGGACTCCCCCGCCAGTTTGACATCCTGGAGGCATCTGTAACTCATGGCATAGGGAAGGCGGAAGAGCTGAACCAGATCAAATGTACGCACCGAAGTCTCTCCATCCGGAATCATCCAGGGGGTGGAAAGGACAGGCTGTTCTGTACGCGGCATCACCCGGTTATCCAAATCCCGGACCCGAAGCAGCAGCAGATCCTCGGTTTCCCCTTCCGCCAGCCGAAGATCGGTCCCGCTGTTGTTGGTAATTTCGATGCGGAGAGGGATCCCCTCGTATCTCAGAAAGGTATTCGCAGGCAGTGAGGAGGAGACCTCCACCTGGGCCTGCAGGCGGAGAGCCAGAATCAGCACGGTGAAAAATGGGAGACAGCGCATGATTTTTCTCAGCGTCCCGTCGCAAGGCGCGCGGCGACTTTGTTTGGCAGTCCGGCCGCAAGAATCTTCTCCTGGACTTTCGGCAGGTCATATTCCAGACGGCGCAACTCAATCTGGTTGTTCATCATGTCAAAAACAACGTAAGCGGCCCGGGGATCTCCGTCCCGGGGCTGTCCCACACTGCCCACATTGATAAAGTATTTGCGTCCGACTTTGATTTTAATCTTCGAGTAGAGACCCGAGCGGATCTCGTCCCCCTTCTCAAACGCGATCGGGATGTGCGTGTGACCGTAAAAGCAGACCGAAGTGGTCTGATAATTAAAATTCGACTCCGCATCGTAACGGTCGAGCACATAGCCCCATTTGTGAGGATTATCCAGGGTGCTGTGCACGATGGTGAAGGTTTCCACCCGCCGGGAATACGGCAGATTGCGCAGCCATTCTTTCTGCTCCTCGGAGAGCTGTTGCCGGGTCCAGTTAATCACTTCGGCCGCCATGGGGTGAAACCCCACCAGTTTGTCCTCACGGGACCCGTAGAAGTCATGGTTCCCCATCACGGTTGGCGCATCCAGTTCGCGGACCAGCTCCAGACATTCGCTGGGATTTGCATTGTAGCCAATGAGGTCGCCAATACAGACAAAATGGGTGACCCCCTGCTCTTTGGCATCAGCGATCACCGTCTGGAGCGCCTCTAAATTAGCGTGAATATCACCAAGAATTGCGTACTTCATAAAAAATCTACCTTGCAGGAAATAAAGGAGTTGTCGATCACGGAGTTTTGAGAATCCTATGGCGCCTCAGCTCCTTCCCTGCGGGGAATGAACAGAATTTGATCTTTGAGAATCTCGATCCGCTCCACCCTGGACTCGAAAGCCGCCCGGGTTTCCGGATCTTCAAAGGTTTCCGTGGCGAGATTTTCTTTTGCAAATTCGTCCATCAGAGAGGCCGGAAGGGAAAAACGCCCCAGCTTCAGATCCAGCAAACGTACGTCCAGAAGGTTGTCCTCGTGCACGACAGACAGACGGGCTTTGAGGTTCCAGCGTTTTCCGCCCGGTTCGCCCATACGAACTTCCGCCGTCAACTCCCCGGGCTCGAAATCCAGTCTCACCGAATCCGCCAGTTCATTGTCCTGGGTGCTGATCCAGTAGTTCATCTCATCTTCGGTAAGGAGCAGTCCCTGTTGGGGTATTTCCAGTTTCTCCGGACTTTTCCCTCCTTCCTCCAGCAGATTCAGCGATTCCAGTTTCAACTGGGCGGCTTTTTCCTCCTGGGGACTGAGCTGAACCGGCTCAAAGGGTTCCACCAAAAAGGTTCGCTTGATCTGCCAGGAGATCAGCATGCCCAGCAGCACGATTACCGCCAGGACAATCAGACAGCCGCTGCATCCGACCACCCAGCAGTTGCGGCCGCTTTTGGGAGTTTCGGATGGGGGTGAAATCGGAGGAGGAAGTGAATCAGTCATTGCACTCTGAATTACGGATATTCTTCCATGATGTCCAGCATTTCCCGCACCGCGGCCTTCATCCCCACCATGAGGGCCCGGGAGACGATGCTGTGTCCAATATTCAGGGTGTGCAGATGCGGAACCGCAAACAGCTCCCGCAAATTCCCCAAATGCAGTCCATGCCCGGCATTCACCTGAATGCCCCCCTCGTGCGCCAGTTCCGCCCCCCGGATCAACTGACGAAGACATTCTGCCCTCGCTTCTCCTTCACACTCGCAGAACGTGCCCGTGTGCAGCTCAATCATCGGAACTTTCAGGCGGATGGCCGCCTCAATCTGGACAGGATCCGGGTCAATGAACAGGCTGACGGCTATCCCGGCCCCGGCAAAGTCCTGACAGCTCTTTTCCAGAGCGGAATAATTTCCACAGACATCCAGCCCCCCCTCGGTTGTCAGCTCCGCCCGTTTTTCAGGAACCAAACAGACTTCCGCCGGTTGAACTTTCAGTGCAATTTCCACAATTTCGGGGCTGTTTCCCATCTCCAGATTCAGGGGCAGCGGCTGGCCACTTTTCATCTCCCAGACATCCCGGTCCTGAATATGCCGGCGGTCCTCCCGTAAATGGACCGTAATTCCGTGTGCCCCGGCCTCGGCGGCCAGACGTGCAGCCTCCAGAGGATGAGGGTAGTCCGTTCCCCGGGCCTGCCGAACGGTGGCGATATGATCCACATTTACACCTAAATACATTGCTTCTCCTGTAGGTTAAAAAGTTTCCGGACGGTTTTGCGGGCCTGTCCCTCTGTGCGGCACGGGTTTTAAGGAAGCCTGAAACGGGATGCACATTCCCCGTCCCCGCCGTTTGGCCTCCTCCAAAGCCCACCCGGCTTTTTCCATCAATTCTCCGGGATTGCGTCCATCCACGGGCATCGACGCCACGCCAAAGGCTGCGGAAAACCGGATCTGCCCCTCTTCTCTCCGGATCTCCTCCTGTTTCATCACCTCACTCATTCTCTGCACCGCCCGGAGCAGATCATCGGGCTCCCCCTTCATGGCCAGCAGAAATCCGTCGCCGCTTTCCCGGCCGATTAAATCGGTTTCCCTGCAGTTATCCATGAGAATCTCCGCCGTTTTTTTCAGAATTTCATCCCCCGTCGCCCTCCCATAGGTATCGTTGTAGGACTGAAACTGATCCATATCCACCCGGATCAAACTCACCGGAGTATTCATCCGC
>JBMTJR010000274.1:0-3307 GCA_049438565.1 Kiritimatiellia bacterium | reverse complement strand
GAAATAAAAATCTTGGCACGGGAATTGCTAAGTTTGAGGCAACTCAAATCTTGAATACATAACCCGAACGAAAAGGATTTTTATGTCAAACAAAGTACTTGGTATCGATTTAGGAACCACCAACAGCTGTATGGCGGTTATGGAAGGGGGAGAGCCGGTGGTGATTCCGAATGCCGAAGGCGCGCGGACCACGCCCTCTATTGTGGCTTTCACCAAAGACGGGGAGCGTCTGGTGGGTCAGGCGGCCAAACGTCAGTCTGTGACCAACCCGCTGAACACGATTGCTTCTGTTAAACGTTTCATGGGCCGTCGTTATGACGAAGTGGCGCAGGAACTGAAATACGTTCCCTACAAAGTGAGCAAAGCCTCCAACGGGGATGTGCAAATCGAGGCGAACGGCAAAACCTACAGTCCGCCCGAAATTTCCGCCATGATTCTGCAGAAGCTCAAAGCGGATGCAGAGGCGTATCTGGGAGAGAAAATCACCCAGGCGGTGATCACAGTTCCTGCATACTTCAACGATTCGCAGCGTCAGGCCACCAAAGATGCCGGAAAGATTGCCGGTCTGGAGGTTCTGCGGATTATCAACGAACCGACTGCGGCCTCCCTGGCTTACGGTCTGGACAAAAAATCAGAAGAGCACATCGCGGTGTACGATCTGGGTGGAGGAACTTTCGATATTTCCGTGCTGGAGATCGGCGATGGGGTATTCGAAGTGAAAGCCACCAACGGGGACACCCACCTCGGGGGAGATGACTTTGATCAGGTGGTGATCTCCTGGCTTGCCGACTCTTTCAAACAGGAAAACAGCATTGATCTGACCAAAGATCCCATGGCGTTGCAGCGCTTGAAGGAGGAGGCGGAAAAAGCCAAGATCGCGCTCTCCAGTTCCACCAGCTACGACATCAATCTTCCCTTTATCACGGCCGATGCCTCTGGACCGAAACACCTGAATGTGAAGCTCACCCGCTCCAAACTGGAGTCTCTGGTGGACGATCTGATTGTCCGCTCCATGGCACCGGTCAAAGCCTGTATTCAGGATGCGGATTCCAAGGTGTCCGACATTCAGGAAGTGGTGCTGGTGGGCGGATCCACCCGGATGCCCAAGGTGCAGGAAAAGGTGAAGGAATTCTTCGGCAAAGAGCCCCACAAAGGGGTGAACCCCGACGAAGTGGTGGCGATTGGTGCCTCCATTCAGGGCGGCGTGCTTAAAGGCGATGTCAAAGACGTCCTGCTGCTTGATGTGACCCCGCTGACGCTGGGGATTGAAACCATGGGCGGAATTTCCACGCCGCTGATCGAGCGCAACACCACGATTCCGACCAAAAAGGCTGAAATTTTCTCCACGGCGGCTGACAATCAGCCCCAGGTGGACATTCAGGTTCTTCAGGGCGAGCGCAAGATGGCCAAAGACAACAAGAGCATTGGCCGCTTCAGCCTGGACGGAATTCCCCCGGCTCCCCGCGGCACGCCGCAGATTGAAGTGACCTTCGACATCGATGCCAACGGCATTCTGCACGTGAGTGCGAAAGACCTCGGCACCGGGAAAGAACAGAAGATCACGATTCAGGCATCCAGCGGTCTCGACGAGTCCGACATTGACCGCATGGTCAAAGAAGCGGAGGAGCATGCGGCCGAGGATGCGGCGGCCAAAGAGAAAGTCGAGGTGAAGAACCAGGCGGACTCCACGGTGTTCCAGATCGAAAAACTTCTGAAAGAAAATGAAGACAAGATCCCGGCCGAAAAACGGAAACCGGTGGAAGACAAAATTGCCGAACTGAAAAAGGCGATTGAGTCCAATAACACCGAGGACATTAAAGCCGGCATGGAGGCACTCAATCAGGAGATGCAGTCCATCTCCCAGGATCTTTACAGTCAGGCCGGTGCCGAACAGGCTGCGGCCGGTGAGGCCCCCGACCACAGCGGTGACAATGAGGATATCATTGATGCCGAAGTGGTGGACGACGAAAAATAATCACTGTTCTCTATGATTCCGCCTCCGCACGCTGCGGATGCAGAATCTTTACCCTAACCCAATCAACCCAACAACACGCAACATACAAAGGAGTACAAGCGTATGAACTTCAAACCACTCGGCGACCGCGTACTGGTCGAACCGGCCAAAGAAGCAGATCAGGAAGTCGGCGGAATCATTATTCCGGATTCCGCAAAAGAAAAACCCCAGCAGGGCAAAGTCATTGCTCTGGGAACCGGCGGAAAAGATGACGACGGCAATCTGAAGGAATTCAATGTGAAAGTCGGCGACACCGTACTGCTTCCCAAATATGGCGGAACCGAAATCAAACTGGACGGCGTTGCCTACCAGATTCTGCGTGAGGATGATATCCTCGGCGTACTCAACTAATCTAACAAGCTATTAAGGAGAATTACCAATGGCAAAACAACTCGTATTTGACACCGAAGCCCGTCAGCACATCCTCAGCGGTGTGCAGAAACTGAGCCGGGCTGTCGCCGTCACCATGGGTCCGAAAGGACGCAATGTGGCGATTGACAAAAGCTTTGGATCCCCCACCGTCACCAAGGACGGGGTATCCGTGGCCAAAGAAATTGAACTGGAGGACAAGTTTGAAAACATGGGCGCCCAAATGGTGCGCGAAGTGGCAAGCAAAACCTCTGACATCGCCGGAGACGGAACCACCACCGCAACCGTTCTGGCCGAAGCGATCTACCGCGAAGGTCTGAAAAACGTTACCGCCGGTGCCAATCCCATGGGTATCAAACGCGGGATCGACAAAGCAGTCACGGAAGTGGTTGCCAAAATCGCAGCTCAGTCCAAACAGGTGAAAGAGTCCTCTGAAATCTCCCAGGTGGCCACCATCTCTGCAAACGGCGACACCACCATCGGTGAAATCATTGCCGAGGCGATGGAGAAAGTCGGAAAAGACGGAACCATTACGGTTGAGGAAGCCAAGTCCATCGAAACCACCCTGGATGTGGTGGAAGGAATGCAGTTCGACAAGGGATATCTGTCCCCCTACATGTGCACCGACATGGAGTCCATGGAAGCCGTGCTGGAAGACCCCTACATCCTGATTTTCGAAAAGAAAATCAGCAGCCTGCAGGATCTGCTTCCGCTATTGCAGAATGTGGCCAAAACCAGCCGTCCGCTGCTGATCATTGCAGAGGATATCGAAGGTGAGGCCCTGGCTACCCTGGTGGTCAACAAGCTGCGCGGAACTCTGAATGCGGCCGCTGTGAAAGCTCCCGGATTCGGTGACCGCCGCAAGGCCATGCTCGAGGACATCGCGGTGCTTCCCGGTGGAAAATGCATCCCGGAAGATCTGGG
>JBMTJR010000273.1:0-3326 GCA_049438565.1 Kiritimatiellia bacterium | reverse complement strand
TCTTGTGTCGTTTATGTATTTTCTACGGGACAAACCTTATGAGGATCGCAAGACCTATGAATTCGAGGTGCTGTCGGATTACAAGATGTACGATTTAACGGTCCGGGTGGACGGTACCGATCAAGTCAAGCTGGAGAAGTATGGGCGGACCGAAAGCCTGAAGCTGCTGCCGGAGGCTGAATTCGAAGGCGTCTTTGTCCGAAGCGGGAAGATGCGGCTTTGGCTTTCCAACGATGAACACAGGCTGCTCACCAAACTGGTGCTGGACACTCCGTTTGCGAATGTAAAACTGCTCCTGAAAAACGTGGAGGGTCCGGACGCGGCGGGGTGGGAGGACAAAAAATAGGTTTTTCGTCAAAAAGTTTTGAGCGGGAAGTGGAGTATTTTTCAACCGCGGACTTAACGGGCGACGCGCCTGCCCGAGCTGTCGCTCGCGACGGCCAGGGGACTCATGCGAATGGGTGCATCAACAGTTATGGAGTGCGGTCGCGAGCTTGCGAGCTGCCGCTTTGGGGGCGAAGCAGCTTGCTGCAAGAGGGAATATGCCTTTTGCATTTCGAATCACGTTATCACGGAAGCAAGCTTCCTACTATAAAGCGGCAGCAAGCAGCCGCACTCCACAAAAGGCGAAAAATTCCTTTTCCGAAACCGCTTTGATTCTGTCCGCGCTGTCCAGGGGTCCGTGGTTGATTTCTTCAGATGCCTTTGCGGGCAACGTCATGTTCCAGTTCATCAGGACGCTTCCCTGATCTCTCTGTTTTATCCCGCGTTTTGACGAAGAACAAAAAATAATCCGGAGCCCGCAGGCGGGCTCCGGAACTTCCATCCATTCTATGGACTGGGAGGTTCAGCTCTCCTTGAACAGCGAGACCAGTGACTGCACGCTTGCTTTGGCATCTCCCAGCAGCATCCGGGTGTTTTCGCAGAAGAAGAGCGGGTTTTCCACTCCGGCGTAACCGGGACGCAGCGAACGTTTGAGCACGATACAGGTTTTGGCCAGATCGACATTAATGATCGGCATGCCGTAGAGAGGGCTGGTCTCATCCGTGCGGGCCGCAGGGTTCACCACGTCGTTTGCCCCGATGACAATGGCCACATCTGCGGCTGCCATGTTGGGATTCACATCCTCCGGTTCCACAAGCTGTTCGTAAGGCACATCTGCCTCGGCCAGCAGCACGTTCATATGACCGGGCATCCGGCCCGCCACCGGGTGGATGGCAAACTGAACTTCACAGCCATTCGCCTCCAGCAGTGCGCCGAGTTCTTTCACCGCGTGCTGGGCCTGGGCCACCGCCATTCCGTAGCCGGGAACAAAGATGACAGAACTTGCGGCCTCGAGGATATAATAGGTGTCATCCGCAGAGATGGGTTTGGCTTCCCCCTCCACATCCGCTCCGCCGGAGGAGGAAGTGGCCGAACCGAATCCGCTGAACAGCACATTGCTCAGGCTGCGGTTCATCGCTTTGCACATGATGCCGGTAAGAATAATTCCTGAAGCCCCGACCAGGGCACCGGACACAATCAGCACGGTGTTGCTGATAATAAAACCGGCGGCACAGGCGGCGAGACCGGAATAAGAGTTCAGCAGGGCGATCACCACCGGCATATCCGCGCCGCCAATGGGAATCACCACCATCACTCCGAATACAAAACTCAGAAGGATGGCCAGAATCAGCCAGGGATCTCCAAATCCCTCCGGGCTCACACAAAACAGAACCCCGCAGAGCAGGATCATGGCCATCAGCGCGATATTCACCGGCTGCTGTCCTTTGAACATCACCGGTTTTCCGTCAATTTTCTCTGAAAGTTTCAGGTAGGCGACCACGGATCCGGTGAAGGTGACTCCCCCGATAAACACCGCGAGATAAAGCGGGATGGATTCTGCAAGGGACATGCCCGCCTGGGCGGAGGCCCAGCCGACGAATACGGAGGCGATGCCTCCGGAACCGTTAAAAAGCGCCACCATTTCGGGCATGCCGGTCATGGCCACCCGTTTGGCGGAGACGGCGCCAATCGCGCCCCCCACTACGATCCCGGCCAGAATCAGGGGCCAGGACAGACCGGTTTCAAAAATCAAGGTGGCCAGCAGGGCCAGCGCCATCCCGACGGCGGAAAGGAAATTTCCCTGACGGGCGGTGGCGGCGGAGCCCAGACGTTTCAGTCCGATAATAAAGAGGACGGAAGCAAGAATATAGGCGATCTCCTGCATCTTATTCTCCCCCCTTTTTGCTCTTGAACATGCCGAGCATGCGGTCGGTCACCAAATAACCGCCCACCACGTTGATGGTGGCGGTGGCCACGGCCAGAAAACCGATCAGCGGGATGAAGATATTTCCCTCCGGAAGATTCTGCAGGGCGATGACTGCCCCCACGATGGTGATGCCGGAAATCGCGTTCGAACCTGACATCAGGGGCGTATGCAATTGGGAGGGAACTTTGGTGATCAGTTCCACTCCGAGAAAAATGGCCAGAGCGAATACAAATAATAATTCCATGGTTATGCGATCCTTTCTTTGATCATTGGGTGAACCACTTGGCCATCATGGGTGATCAGTGCGCCCTTGATGATTTCGTCGTCCATGTTCAACACAAATGCTTTGCTCTCTTTGTCCCAGAAATGAGAGACCAGATTCACCAGATTGCTGCCGTACATCTGGCTGGCATCATAGGGAACCCGTCCCTCCAGATTGGTGTCTCCGATAATCGTGACCCCGTGTTTGACCACATTCTCATCGGGTACGGAGCCCTCGACGTTTCCGCCGGAGGCGGCGGCCATGTCGACGATCACGGATCCCGGGGTCATGGCGGCGATTTGGGCATCGTCAATCAGGCGCGGGGCGGGACGTCCGAAAAGTTTCGCGGTGGTGATCACAATGTCCGCCTTGGCGATGGCCTTGCCCTGCGCCTCTTTCTGCTTGGCGATCTGTTCGGGTGTCAGCTCCTTGGCATATCCGCCATCGGTCTGCCCGGTTTCACCCAGATCAATTTTCAGAAATTTTGCGCCGAGCGACTGTACCTGTTCCTCCACCACGGGGCGGGTATCAAAGGCCTCCACCCGGGCCCCCAGCCGTTTGGCGGTGGCGATGGCCTGAAGTCCGGCCACTCCGGCTCCGATCACAAACACTTTACAGGGGGAAAGGGTGCCCGCGGGGGTCATCATCATGGGCAGACTGCGCTGCAGGCGGGAGGCGGCCTGGAGCACAGCGGAATACCCGGCCAAACTGGCCTGGGAACTCAGTGCATCCATTTTCTGCGCAATGGTGGTGCGGGGAATCATTTCCATACAGAGGGCACTGATTCCGGCATCGGCAAATTTTTTGGCCGTC
>JBMTJR010000272.1:0-3331 GCA_049438565.1 Kiritimatiellia bacterium | reverse complement strand
GCATACCCAGAACTTTGCGAAAATAGAACCGGGTGGGGCATTGCAGGTACGCTTTGATGTCGGACACGGAAAGGTGGTCAAACTTGGGAGCGGAAATTTTTTCCGGACGGAAGCGAAGTCCGGGTGCCGGTGCAGGCTGCAGCGGAGGCGGCGGGGGTTCACGGAAAAGGAACCGGGCCCGGGCCAGCATCCGTTCCTCCGCACAGGCAAAGAGCAGACGCGAGGGCAGGAGGGGACCGCCCTCGCGGTCGCGTTTGAGCACAAGAATCCGCACCGCGCCGGGCTCCCGGCTCATGATCATGCTGTGAAAGAGATAGGCATCCCGGCTCAGCCAGTCCCGGTCGCTGCGCAGCCCCAGCTCCTCCCGCAGGGGGTTGGGGAGAAAAGGATCGGGACGGTTCACGGAGGGAACCTGACCCTCCTGCATTCCGGTCAGCAGCAGTCGGGGGGCGGGATGATAGGCCAGTTCCAGCCAGCCTTCGGCGGTCAGCGTTCCCTCCACGCGGGGAGGATCGATGCTCTCATTTTTACACACCTGAAGCAGCAGAGAGACCGAGGGTCCCTCTCCTGCGCGCTCCCGGCGCGCCGCCTCCTGCAGGATTTCGGAGAGGGCCTGTTTCTGACGCAGCTGATAGCGATGCGAGGGGATCTGGGGATTCAGAGTTTGATCCCGGTGAATTTCCTCCAGCATTTCCAGAATTCCGACTGCGGATTCCACCCGGGTCCAGCCCTCCAGCTTTTCCCAGGCGCTGCGCAGAGGTCCTGCGCCCAGCGTTTCGCTCACATTTCCGGCATTTTCTGGACAGGCCTCCGAGGCGTATTTCTCCCAGTCTTTGAGCAGGGACCAGGGATCCTCCGGGCGGAGCGCGGAGAGCAGAGGTGTCTGACGCCACAGCGCGCGGAGGCTCACCGGATCCTGCTCCATCCGCTGTTCCTGCAGCAGCTGCAGCAGGCGGACATCGGGGCTTTCCGCGAGCCGTAGCGGTTTCGGATGGTAGAGAAGGTGTCCGGTGGACTCCATGGCGTACTGGATAGGAAGCACCAGTTCCTCATCCAGCAGACCAAAAGCAAGGTCCGGCTGTTCGGGAAACCGGGCCAGCAGTTCGCACAGGCGGCGGGTGAGGGCGGCCGGGTCGGCCAGCGATTCAATCCAGCCTTCCGGTTCCGCCTCCCGGCCCAAAGGACGGGTCTGCCAGGATTCGCGGGGCTGACCCCATTCGTCAAACTGCGCCGCCTCGGATTCCGGGGCGTGAATCCAGACCTCCACCGTGAGATCGTCCTGCGCATCCAGTTCTTTCAGTCGCTGAAGAATCACTGGCGAGGGATCGGGAACCGCCGCGAGCAGGATCCGGGTCACCCGCGCGGGCGGACGGTATTGCGCCAGCGCCTCCCGCTTGGCGTCCACGGGATCCTGCAGACCCTTTTCTTTCAGCCGCTGCCGGTATTTCTCCTCCAGCCGGGCCAGGTCCAGCCAGCGTTCCTGTTCCGAGAGCAGGAGCGGGGAATGCGCGACGCCGCTCAGGTCCAGCCCTGCATCCAGAAGTTCTTCACGCAGACGCTGCAGTCGCTGACCGAATTCGAGCGCGATTTCCGGGGAAAAGGTTTCCTGTTGCCGGGGGAGCAGGGCTGGAACCTCCTCCGGATGGATGCCGGTGAGGGTGTGCTGCCAGGCCCGCATCCAGTCGAAAGCGTGGGCGGGCCGCTGATCGGGAAGCGGCTGGAGCAGAAAAGAGGGCGGATGCACTTCCATGGAGAGCAGCGCGGTTCCGCCGCGGGCCCGCCAGGCGGTGGCCAGATATTCCCGCAGCCGCCGTCCCGCCTGACGTGTGGGGGCCAGTATCAGGGTGTCACCCAGGTTCAGCGGTCCGCTGCCGTGGGGAGGGAGCAGCCGGTCTGCCAGCAGGGCAAGCAGGGGGGAGGACCAGTCCAGAAAAACGCGTTGAGGCATGAGAATACCCTAGGCGTCTGAATCTTTTTTGCAAGACATGGAGCGTGAGGACCTTCTCTGTTTTTCCCCAGGCAGCTGCGCCGCCTTATGGAATCTGACCGCGTTCTCTAGCGCACGCTTCCCAGCTTTTCGAGCAGAGTTCCCTGTTCCTTCAGGTAGCCGGGGAGGTTGTGGACCTCGCAGCCTTCGTGAATGACCGGATCGATCCCCGGGGGAAGCCGGTCGCACTGGACAATATCGCGCTCTCCGATGCCGCGGTGGATGCAAATCTGCTTCCCGGCCGCATGTGCCGCGCTGAGATTCTCCCGGAGCAGATTTTTGTACTGCTCATTCACCTTCGCCTCAATCTGTTTGAGAGGAATCTCGGTCTGTGGACAGAAGGCCAGCACGGCATCCGCAAGCGGGGAATACAGACAGGCCCCGGAGCCTCCCATGGAGTTTCCGATAAAACAGACTTTCCGGTACGGGGTTTGCGTTTTTAATTTTTTCAGCTGCTCGGTCAGCACCCGGATATAGTATGCATACCCGTTCCATTCCCCCTTCGGTCCCTGCATGTACCAGGACCGGTTCGGGTCGAGCACGTGGAGCTGATCGATGTTTCCAAGACTTGCGATGCTTTTTCTGAACTCCGGAAAGCAGACCATGCCGGCGAACACCACATACAGAGCCTCTGCCGTCCCCTCCGCCTTCACAAACATCGGATCCTGCGCACTCAGTCCGCCGTGAATTGTTTTCTCCAGTGTATTGGTGAAGGAGACGTAGCTCATCATGGATGCTTCGCTGGCAATCAGTTTCAGTTTTTCCTGCAGCGCTTTTACCGCCTGATCCAGCGGGTTTTCGGATTTGAAATGAGAGAAATAAAAAAAATTCTGAAGACCCCGGTCGGGAAAAGACTTCGGATCCGCAAAGCCTTGACAAGCCCTGCCGGAGAATACAGGAGGAAGCCCGTCGTTTCCATCCCTGCAAAATCATGAAATCTGAAACATTTGACAAGTTCGTCAACAGTCTGAAGGGAATGTGCTGTGGGGTTCTGGTCTGGGCACTTGTTCTATGGGTGCTTCGTATTATCCGCTCTGTGGATATTTTTCGTCCCTTGTACCGTCCTTTAAGGATTCTGTTGATGTCCTTCGGACCTACGGCTCTCTATCCATTTGTGTTATGGGCCGTCCTTCATTATCAGCTCCCTTCTCTTTCCACCCGCTATATCAAAAAGCATTGGCCTTTATGGATTCCGGGTCTGATGGTGGCCTGCCTGCCATCTATCGACTATCTTTTTCTGGGCCGACGGCTGATCCGCCTGATTACCGGCTGATTCACGGCGGGGCGCGGGGCTGAAAAGTTCTCAGGTCTACTTGGTTTTGTGATAACGATTTAAAGAAAATT
>JBMTJR010000271.1:0-3334 GCA_049438565.1 Kiritimatiellia bacterium | reverse complement strand
TACACACAATCCGCTTCGCAGCGATCATTTGTCTGATTTGCAGTATGGCTCTGGCCGGGGTGCAGGGCAGTCTGCGCTCCATTCAGCAGCGCAACAAAACCATCGACGGACAGATCAACGTGCTCAAAGCGCTGTCTCCCGACTTCGCGCCCGACGGCACCCCGCTTACCGAAGAGCAGATTGATCTGTGGTTCATTCAGGGCAAAGTCCCGAAAAACCTGATTCCGGAATACTTTGAAAACTTCGTCACCGAACAGGAAGTGACGCTGGAAGACGGCGTGCAGAGCAAACTCTACACTCTTCATAAAGAGGATCAGGTGGTTTCCTACGCTTTTCCGGCGCAGGGAAAAGGACTTTGGTCCACCGTACACAGTTATGTGGGACTGGAATCCGATCTGGCCACCATCCGCGGCATCACCTTCTTCGATCACGGGGAGACTCCCGGACTGGGCGGCGAATGTTCCAAACCCTGGTTCCAGGAAAACTTCCGCGGGAAGAAACTCTGGGAGGACGGTGAACCGGTGAAGTTTTCCATTGCCAAGGGAAATGCCGATCCGGAGACCCCTTACAACGTGGACGGGATGAGCGGTGCCACCATCACCGGAAACGGAATTCAGAAATTTCTCAATAAAACCTTCGCCGCATACAACGAAGCGCTTTTCTCAGAAAAACGCGCGATGTAGGAGATTTCCATGCCAGCCATTAACAAAATCATTTTAGACCCCCTTTCGGACAACAATCCGATCACGGTGCAGATGCTCGGAATCTGTTCCGCGCTTGCGGTGACCGCCCAGCTGCCCACCGCCATCACCATGTCCATTGCGGTGACCATCGTGGTGTCGATGTCCAACCTGGTGATTTCCTCCATGCGAAAGATGATTCCACCGAAAATCCGGATGATTGTGCAGATGGTGGTCATCGCGTCACTGGTGATTGTGGTGGACCAGATCCTCAAGGCCTTCGCTTACGAAATCAGCAAACAGCTCAGCGTGTTTGTGGGTCTGATCATCACCAACTGTATTGTGATGGGCCGCGCAGAGGCTTTCGCCATGCAGAATCCCCCCAAAGAGTCTTTCCTCGATGGACTGGGCAATGGCCTGGGCTATTCCGCGATTCTGGTGATTGTGGCCACCATCCGCGAACTGCTGGGGGCTGGTACACTGGCCGGACTGCAGGTGCTGCCGGACTCCTATCCGGGCAACGGGCTGATGGTGATTGCGCCGGGAGCTTTTGTAATTATCGGTTTGCTGATCTGGCTGCAGCGCAGCATCACTAAAAAATATGAGGAGGCCTGATCATGGGACATCTGATTGATATTTTTGTACGCTCGATTTTCGTCAACAACATGATTCTTGCCTACTTCCTGGGCATGTGCTCCTTTCTGGCGCTGTCCAAGAAAGTGGACACCGCCTTCGGTCTGGGCATGGCGGTGGTGTTTGTACTCGGAATCTGCACGCCGCTGAACTACCTGATTTTCAACTATCTGCTCAAACCCAATGCGCTGGTGACCGGCGTGGATCTGAGTTTCCTCAATTTCCTCTGTTTTATCGCGGTGATTGCCTCCACGGTGCAGCTGGTGGAAATGCTGCTGGACCGTTTTTTCCCGCCGCTGTACAGCAGTCTGGGAATTTTCCTGCCCCTGATCACGGTGAACTGCTCCATTCTGGGGGGCTCCCTGTTCATGGTGGAGCGCGACTACAATTTCCTGGAATCCACCGCATTCGGATTCGGCTCCGGGGTGGGATTCTTTCTTGCGATTGTTGCGCTGGCGGGAATCCGGAATAAACTGCGCTATTCGCACATCCCGCCGGGACTCCGGGGTCTGGGAATCACTTTTATTTTAACCGGCCTGATGGCGCTGGGCTTCCAGTGCTTCTCCAGCGTTTCCTTGCTCGTTCCGTAATCACAGAGACCGAAGGTTTCCTATGACATTTTTCATTCTCGCTATCCTTGTTTTCACCGGAGTGATCTGTCTGCTGGTGTTCGGACTGATGTCCGCCTCCAAAGCACTTTCCCCCGGGGGAACGGTCACCATCGACATCAATGACGGGGCCAAAGTTCTGGAAGTGGCACCCGGTTCCAGTCTGCTGAGCAGCCTGGCCTCCAATAACATCTTTCTCCCTTCCGCCTGCGGCGGCGGCGGAACCTGTGCGATGTGCAAATGTCAGGTCAAAGAAGGCGGCGGACAGATTCTTCCCACCGAGAAAAGTCAGATCTCCAAGCCGGAGCAGAAAGAGGGCACCCGCCTGAGTTGTCAGCTGAAGGTGAAAGAGGACATGAAAATCCATGTGCACGACGAAGTGCTCGAGATCAAAAAGTTCGAAGCGACCGTGCGTTCCAACCACAACGTGGCCACCTTTATCAAAGAACTGATTATGGATCTTCCGGAGGGAGTCGATTTGAACTTCAAAGCCGGGGGCTACATTCAGATCGATGTTCCCAAGTACGATATCAAATTCAAGGATTTTGACATCGAGGAGGAATACCGCAGTGACTGGGATCACTTCAAACTCTGGGACCTCGAGTGCCAGAACGATGAAGAGTGCTTCCGCGCCTACTCCATGGCCAATCATCCGGCGGAAGGAAACTGCGTGATGCTCAACATCCGGATTGCCACCCCGCCCCGCGGAATGGATGTGCCTCCCGGAATCTGCTCCACCTATGTGTTCAACCTGAAACCCGGCGACAAGGTCACTCTTTCCGGTCCCTACGGAGAATTCTTCATCCGCGAAACCGAACGGGAGATGTGTTACATCGGCGGCGGCGCCGGAATGGCCCCGATGCGTTCCCATCTTTTCCATCTCTTCCATACCCTGGAGACCAAACGCAAAGTGACCTTCTGGTACGGCGGACGCTCCAAGAAAGAGCTGTTCTATCTGGAGGATTTCGACGGGATCAAAGCCAAATTCCCCAACTTCAATTACACCATTGCGCTCAGCGAACCGCAGCCCGAAGACAACTGGGATGGACCTACCGGATTCATTCACCAGGTTTGTCAGGACGAATATCTGCTGAAGCACGAGGACCCCACCGAGATTGAATATTACATGTGCGGACCGCCGCCCATGATCGCCGCCGTGAACAACATGTTGTTCTACATCGGCGTCGAAAAAGAAATGATATCCTCCGACGACTTCTCTTAAGAGGAAGAGAGGTCAGGAGTCAGGGTCATTGGTCAATTGTCATTGGGTCATTTGTCATTGGGTCAATTGTCAGTTGTCATTGGGTCATTTGCCACTAGGATCTGACCCAATGACTTAATGACCAATGACCTAGACTTCTGACTTCTGACCGCTTTCCTTATGAAAAAACATTTTTCCCTTACCGACCCCGG
>JBMTJR010000270.1:0-3365 GCA_049438565.1 Kiritimatiellia bacterium | reverse complement strand
CCCGGTCCAATCAGAGGAGACAGTTCTTCAGGGGATTGCTGACAGGTCAGAACCACCGCAGACGCGGCCAAATGGGGAACATGACTGGTAAAGGCCGCCAGCTCATCATGTTTCTTTGCCGGCATTTCGAGTACACGGGCCCCGATCCGGGTCCAGAACTGTGAAACTTTCCAGACATCCGCCCGCGAACTTTCGTCCGCACACACTACGCAGACCGCTCCCTGATACAACAGCGGATCTGCCACCTCCAAACCGGTTTTTTCGCTGCCGCACATCGGGTGGCTCCCCACAAATACGGCGTCTGTGTCCTTGAGAATATCGGAGCAGGTATGCGCAAGCCATTCTTTGGTGCTGCCGACATCGGTTACCAGCGCACCGGCTTTCAGTCCGGGCATGGCCTGGCGAAGCAGATCCGGAATGGCACAGACCGGGACACAGAGGATCACCAGGTCCGCGCCCTTTACCGCTTCCGCAGGATCATCGAATACCGCATCCGCGATTCCCTGTTTCAGACTTTCCGCACGGGTCTCCTCTCTGCGGGCATAAGCCTGAATGCGAAGGGGAAGGGCCCGCTTCCGGAGAGCGAGTCCGATACTCCCGCCCATCAGACCTATGCCAAGCAGTGCGACCGTTTTCATGACAGGATTTCCTTCAATACGTTCATCGCCTGTTCATTTTCCTCCTGAAGTCCCACAGAGAGCCGAATCCACTCCGGGAGTCCGTATCCATCCATGGGCCGGGAGATAATACCCTTTTTTTGCAAAGCTTGAAAAACCTGGCGTCCATTTCCGGTTTGAATCAACAGGAAATTCGCACAGGAAGGAACGGTTTGGAGACCCATTTCCCGACAGCACCGCGCAAAGAAATCAAGCCCTTCCTGAATGCAGGTCCGGGTTTGTCTCACATACGCATCGTCCTGGATGGCCGCCAGAGCCGCCGCCTGGGCCATGGCATTCACATTAAAAGGCTGCCGGAATTTCCCCAGCCACTCAATAAGGGGCGGCGGGGCAATGCCATACCCGATCCGCAATCCGGCCAGACCATAGGTTTTTGAAAAAGTGCGGAGCAGAATCAGAGGTTTGTCCTGTTTGGCCCAGTTGAGAGAATCCGGTTGAAGCTCCGGGGCCAGCAGTTCAACATACGCTTCATCCAGAACGGGCAGAACATGCGGCGGAAGCGCATCCAGAAATTCTTTCAGCTG
Organism: Kiritimatiellia bacterium; assembly: GCA_049438565.1. GTDB lineage: Bacteria > Verrucomicrobiota > Kiritimatiellia > SS1-B-03-39 > UBA6053 > UBA6053. Next base: position 2,164 of record JBMTJR010000270.1, on the reverse strand, counting down.
CTCCGAATCCACTCTGGTTCCGGTGGGGTTGTTGGGATTTGCCACAAAAACCAGCCGGGTGTTCTGGTCCACCAGATCAGCCATGGCCTGCAAATCATGGGTGAAATTCCGCATCGGGGCCATACGGGTTTCCGCACCGAATGCGTCTGCGGTCAATTTATAGATGATAAATGCCGCCTGGCTCATGACAATATTGGTTCCGGGCTGCAGGAACACATGACCGAGAAACTCAATCAGTTCATTGCTGCCATTGCCGAATATCAGCATATCCGGGGAGAGATTCAGTTTCTCCGCCAGCGCCTTTCGCAGATAGAATACGCCGCCATCCGGATACAGATGCATTTTTTCCGCAGCGGCCCGCATCGCGGCAACTGCGGAGGCGGGAGGGCCCAGATTATTTTCGTTGGAGGCCAGCTTGATCAGTTCTTCCGGACGCAGACCCTGTTCCCGGGCGACCTCCTCCAGTGGACGTCCGGGTTCATAGATGTGAAGATTTTCAATCCCGTTCCGGGGCAATAAAGAATCAAACTCTGCCATGCTCTAACTCCGGAATCCGATGGGATAGGAGCCCAGAATCGTGAATTCCAGACAGTTTTCGGACAGTTCCTGCAGGACGGCGGAAACCTTCGGATCTTCGGCATGCCCCTCCAGATCGACAAAAAACGTGTATTCCCAGGCCCGCTGTTTGCTGGGTCGGGATTCAATTTTGGTCAGATTCAGTCCGGCGCGGTGCATCGGCTCCAAGGACTGAAACAGTGCTCCGGTGGTGTGACGGACCCCGAAAAAGACGGAGGTTTTGTCATTTCCGGACGGAGGTCCATAGGCCTTGCCCAGGACCAGAAAGCGGGTGGTGTTCCCGGACAGATCCTGAATGTTTTCCGCCAGAATTTCCAGGCCGAATTCCTCTGCGGCCAGCCGTGAGGCCACGGCTGCGGCTTTGGGATCCGCTTTCACCTTTTCCGAGGCACTGGCGGTACTGCGGGTCGGAACCAGTTCCGCCTTAGGATAATGCTGACTCAGCCAGTTCCGGCACTGGGCCAAAGCCTGGGGGTGACTGAAAATTTTCTCCGGCTCGGTGTCTCCCGGCTGAACTATCAGACAATGGTGAATCGGAAGGTACAGCTCGGCGGTGATTTTCAGCGGGGTGCGGGTCAAACGGTCCTGCGTGGAGGTGACACCGCCCTCAATCGAATTCTCGATCGGAACCACTCCATAGTTTGCATTCCCTTTTTCCACTTCCTCAAACACCTGTTCAATGGTTTCACAGGGCAGATACTGCAGGCTCTGGCCAAACTTGGACAAAGCGGCTTGATGGGTGAAGGTGGTGGCGGGTCCCAGATAGGCAATACTGGATTCCAGTTCCATGGAAATCGCCGCCGACATGATTTCGCGGTAGATGGCCCGCACATGGGCACTGGACATCGGACCCTCATTCAGGGCCATCACTTTTTCAAACACCTGCATTTCCCGGGCGGGAACGTACACCGGAGCGTTGGCTTCCTGCTTTAACCGGCCGATTTCCATGGCACAGCGGATCCGCTCGTTTAACAGGCGTACAATCTCTTTATCCAGGCTGTCGATCCGTTGCCGGTATTCGTCGAAAGTTGACATGGCCGCACCCTAATCATCCCGGTTTGACCTGGCAAGCTTGAAACTTTTTTTCGAAGTTCCCTTTTCTGAAGATTTGGGGTTCCCAACCCTCACTATGGCTCTATACTTCCCAAAAGGAGATTCGATCATGACCCAAAACCCGAAAATTGCCGGCAAAGCTCCGGTGGAAGTTCAGTTGACTGCCGGTGAAGAGATTTGGTTCTGTACCTGCGGGCATTCAGAGAATCAGCCCTTCTGCGATGGATCCCACAAAAAGTCGGGATTTTCCCCTTTGGGGTTTACGCCTGAAAAATCCGGGTCCGCCTGGCTGTGTCAGTGCAAGCAGAGCAAAAACCTTCCGTTTTGTGACGGGTCGCACAAGGGGACCGGCTTCACGCCGCTGGCGTTCAAGGCGGAAGAAACCGGCACCGCCTATCTGTGCCGATGTAAGCAGACAAAAAACCCGCCTTATTGTGACGGATCGCATAAAAAGGTGCCTGCAGATCAGAAGGGAAATGCATTCGCGCTGGACGCCCCGTCTTCAGACGATGCGATGCCGACGGCCGAACCAACG
>JBMTJR010000269.1:0-3375 GCA_049438565.1 Kiritimatiellia bacterium | reverse complement strand
CTTATACGCCCCGGGGGACCTGCGTCAGAACCGAGAGGGCGGTCAGATAGACCTTGCCTCCGGCCCGCCACCAGCGGTCCTGCGCATTTTCCCAGCTGCCGGTGTCGCTCTGTTGGTCCTGCAGCCCCCGCAGCATTTTCTCGTCGGGCGCCGCAGCCAGGCGGAAAAAATCACGGTAGGCATCAGAGCTTTCTATCTTCTGGTCGGTGGAGACGGGATATAAAAGTGCGGACATCCAAAACAGGGCGGATTCGGGTCCGGAGAGGCTTTGCGCCCCGGGCTGATAGGCCATTTCCCCGTCGGGCTGGCGGCGATTTCTCAGCCATTGGTTGCCTTCCTGCAGCGCGGTCTCCGATCCCGGCAGATTGAGAAAGGCACTCTCGCGAAGCAGATGACAGACCCACCAGGTCACCGCACTGTTCGCTTCCGAACGCTCTGAATATCCAAGGGGCTGGGAAGCGGCATAGCCCCAGCCTCCATCGCGCTGCTGCTGTCGGAGGATTGAGGCGAACTCCCGTTGCAGCAGTTGTTTGCGTTCCGGATCCGGCATGGTTTTCTCTGCTTCCAGCAGCGTGTTCAGCGTGAGAATCCGGTTGTAAAATTCCGGCCCCTGCTCCAGAGAAGTGTCAGCTTCCCGCAGGGATTTCTCCAGCGCCCGGATGGCTTTGTCCAAAATGTCCGCCGGAACGGGGTCGGGGGCCTGGAGCAGGGCCAGGGTGGCCAGCGCGCTTACGCCCTGATTGAATGCGGCATGCCCCCCCCAGTCCTGGCTTTGCCAGTGTCCCTGCGCGGTCTGACTTTTCACCAGCCAGGCCACCCCTTTGGCGGCGGAGGCGGCCCGGCCCTGAGCGGCGATAGATGGCGCCGGAGCGGGGCTCCGCAGGTGCAGGAACAGCGACACGGTCAACAGCAGGCATGCCCCTCCCAGGTTCAGCGCCTTCTTTTTGATCCGGTGTTCCCGATGGATACGGCTGATAACCCGATCCTGAAAATCGGGGGAAAGGCGGAGTTCCTGCTCCGGAGCGGGGAAAAGATCGGGTTCATGGTTCATGGGTTTCCGTCCTCCACGAGGATTTTCCGCAGCTGTTTGAGTCCATGGTGCAGACGGCTTTTCACGGTTCCCTCCGGGATTCCGAGAATGCCCGCGGTGTCGGCATGGCTGCGCTGATGAAAAATGGCATGCAGCACCACGGCGCGGTGGGATTCGGCAAGCTGATCCAGCGCCCAGTCCATATCCGAATGCGGAAGCCGGCGGGGGAGCGTGGAGGCAGGTGCGGGTTCATTCCGGTAGGCCTCTTCCCGTTTTTTTCTCCGGCCGCTTTTGCGCAAATGATCGATCCACACCCGCTGGGCGATGGTGAACATCCAGGCCTTGAATGAGGCCCCGGGCCGATAGCGTTTCCGCGCCCGGTAGATTTTAAGAAAAGTTTCCTGAGCAAGATCCTCATATTCCTGTGTTACGCCGCGGCGGTAGAAATGGTTCACCAGGGCCTGCTGATATCTGGTCATGAGTTCCCGGAACGCCTGTTCGTCGTTCGACCGGGAAACCCGCAGCATCAGTGCTTCATCCGTTATCTCCATTTTCTCCCCATAGCGGGTTCCGGGAAGCCTGAAAAGAGCATTCCTCATGATTGAATTCTGCTCAGATCCTGTCATGGTTGCCGAATGAATCGTTCCCCGCTGCTGCAATCAACCCTGGACCGGATCCTCAAAGCCCGGGTGTACGAGGTCTCTATCGAAACCGCACTGGAGCCTGCGCCCCGGCTGAGTCGAAGACTTCAGGCGGAGGTGCTGCTGAAACGCGAGGACACCCAGCCGGTCTTCTCGTTTAAAATCCGCGGGGCCTACAACCGGATCCGTCAACTGACAGAGGCGGAGCGATCCCGGGGGGTTATCTGTGCTTCGGCGGGAAATCATGCGCAGGGCGTGGCGCTTTCAGCGGCACAGCTGGGGATCCGCGCCACCATTGTCATGCCGCAGACCACGCCCAGGATCAAAGTGGAGGCGGTGCGGGACCTGGGGGGGGAGGTGATTCTGTTCGGTGACAGTTATCAGGAGGCGCAGAGCGAGGCCGAACGCATCCGCGATGCCGAAAACAAAGTGTACATCCATCCCTATGACGATCCGGAGGTGATTGCGGGGCAGGGGACGATTGCGCTGGAGATTCTGCGTCAGCACGGACCCGAAATCGACGCCGTTTTCATTCCCGTCGGGGGAGGCGGACTGATTGCCGGAGTAGGCGCCTGTCTGAAAGCGCTGTATCCCGAAATCCGGATCATCGGAGTGGAGCCGGAGGATGCGGCGGGGATGACCGCTTCTTTGAAGGCGGGGAAAATTATGGAACTCCGGGAGGTGGGACTGTTTGCGGACGGAGTGGCGGTGAAAAAAGTGGGGAAAAACACCTTCGATTTGTGCCGGGAGGTGGTGGATGAAATGGTGACCGTGGATACGGATGCCATCTGCGCGGCGATCAAAGACGTGTTTGAGGACACCCGGACCATTCTGGAGCCCGCCGGCGCGCTGGCGCTGGCCGGCTGCAAAGCATGGAGAAAAACCCATGCGGAAGGGCATCCGGTTCTGGTCGCGATGACCTGCGGGGCGAATATGAATTTTGACCGCCTGCGTCATGTCGCCGAACGGGCGAAATTCGGTGAGGAGCGGGAAGCCCTGCTGGCCGTCAGGATTCCCGAAGTTCCGGGCAGTTTTCTCCATTTCTGTGAGCACCTGGGAGAAAGAGGAATCACCGAGTTCAACTACCGGTACGCGGACCCCCGCCAGGCCCATGTCTTTGTGGGGGTTCAATTGGAAAACCGGAGCCAGCTGCAGCCTTTGCTGGATCAACTGAACGGCAACGGGTTCAACACGCTTGATCTGACCGGAGATGAATTTGCCAAGCTGCATCTCCGGCATCTGGTGGGAGGGCGGGCGCCCCTGGATCAGCCTGAAAGACTTTTCCGCTTTGAATTTCCGGAGCGTCCGGGTGCGCTGTCCCGTTTTTTGAAATCGATGCCGGCGGGATGCAATTTTACCCTTTTTCATTACCGGAATCAGGGGGCGGATATCGGACGGGTGCTGGCCGGAATTCAGGTGCCGGACGGGCTGAGCGATGCCTTCGAGCGCTTTCTGGGTCAGCTGGGCTACGAGTACGTCGAGGAAACCGGACATCCGGCGGCCGCGCTGTTTCTCTAATCTGAATGAGGCGTAAACAATTTTTTTTACAACCGCGGACCTCGCTGAGCACACGGACATTTTTTTTATTTTCCCCCTCACCGTCCGCGTTTTCAGCGGCGTCCGTGGTTGAAAATTACGATTACGACAACGATCACGATTACGACAACGAGGAATGTGGCCAGGAAATGATCCAATCTTTCACGG
>JBMTJR010000268.1:0-3376 GCA_049438565.1 Kiritimatiellia bacterium | reverse complement strand
CGTCTTTCCGGGTGAGCGTGACCGGGCCCCGGGTCAGATAAAACATGCCGAAGCCCAAAAGGAAACTGATGCCGGCGGCCGAAAGCATCTGGAGGATCACATGCAGGCCGTCCCCGTAGGCCCAGGAGATCAGGGTACAGGAACCCATGGCCAGGGAAACAAACATGATCAGATACGAAACCAGATGAAAGACACAGCGCGAATTCATCCGGAACCTCAGGAGAGAATATCTTCAAGCCGTCGGATTGCTTTGGGCAGTCCGTAAAGCAGAATCCGGTCTCCGCTCTGCAGAATCAGGTCGCCGGTGGCCACCACCAGCTGGGAATCCCGGAGAATCATGCTGATCAGACATCCACGGGGGAGTTTGATATCGATCACCGCTTGGCCGTTCCACTTGTGGTCGGTCTCGACCAGGAAATCGACCACCTCTCCCGGGATTTTCTGTAGAATCCGATCGCCCATCACCGAACTGCCCCGGACAAAGTGATACACTGAATTAATCAGGCTGGAATGCGGACTCACCACCCGGTCCACCAAAGCCAGAGAATCGATGATGGGCTGATAGGTGCTTTTATCCACCCGGGAAATGGTGAAATGCGCACCCAGCTTGTCGGCAACCAGACAGGACATGATGTTATTTTCATCGTCTCCGGTGACCGCAACAAAGGCGGTTTGAGCATTAATGCCCACCTCGGCCATCATTTCCTGATTCAGCGAGCTCCCATGCAGAACCAGGGTGCGTTCCAGTTCTTCAGAGCAGTAGTCCGCCCGTTCCGCGTCGGACTCCAGCAGGGTCACACTGAGACCGCTGTCCTTTTCAAGCTGTCTTGAAAGCTGAAGACCCAACTGTCCGCCTCCGGCGATAATCACCCGTGAGTACCCGGATTCACTGGGCAGCAGAAATTTCAGGAAGACCCGCACCTTTTCCGGAGCACCCACCAGATATACGATATCTCCGATCTGAAAGGCGCTGTCCCCGCGCGGCACCCGCAGTTTGGATCCCCGCATGTAGGCCACGAAACGGATGGTGGAAAGAATCTCCGTGTAGGGGGAATCCTTCAAAGGACCGGCCAGCAGCGGACAATCGGTGGGGATCTGCACACCAACGCAGAGAACCCGGTCCTCGAGCAGACCCACCGCCTCCTGAGCCCCGGGAATCCGGAGGATATTGAAGAGTTCCTTGGCGCACTCGTGCTGCTGATTGATAATCAGATCAATTCCGAGTTCCCGGAGATCGAACTTTCCTCCGGTACCGGTGTAGGCTTTGCTGCTGACCCGGGCGACCTTGCGGGGCACACCGGAAATATGTGCCAGTGAACAGGCCAGAATATTTACGGATTCACGGTCGGTCAATGCGACCACCAGATCCGTTCGGGAAATCCCGGCCAAATCAAGAATTCCGGGATCGGCCGCATCCCCCTGAATAGTGAGGAGGTCCATCTGCTGCTCCACCTGTTCCAGCGCAACCGGGTCCTGATCCACCAGGACCACATCATGCTGCTCTTCGCAAAGTCGGGAGGCCAGCATGCGTCCGGAGGTTCCTGCGCCAAGAATAAGTATTCGCATGATAAATCCGGCTCTACTTCGGTAAAGAAAAAGTGGCGGAGAGAGGGGGATTTGAACCCCCGGTACGAAAATAATCGTACGCCTGATTAGCAATCAGGTGCCTTAGACCACTCAGCCATCTCTCCGCATAAAAAGGTCGCTTGCCAACTGAAAATCTCTTATCCGAGAAACCCGGAGGTTGGCAAGTTTTGATTCAAGAAAATCAACGGTCCGAAGGAAGTTCGTGGGGCATCAGTTCTCCACCGATGATGGAGGCCCCGCCATCCACATAAATGGTCTGGCCGGTGATTTGCCGGGAGTAATTCCCCAGCAAAAATGCAACCGCTCCTGCAACTTCAGGCTGCGCCTGTTTGGGGTCCCAGCTAAGCGGACTGGATTTGGCCCAGGTGTTGCCCAGTTCTTCGAATCCGGGAATGTGTTTGGCGGCAATGGTGAAAACCGGTCCGGCGGAAACCGCATTGACCCGGATTTTTTCTTTGCCGTGGCGACGGGCCAGTCCGCGGACAACCGCTTCCAGGGCCGCCTTGTTCACGCCCATCCAGTTGTAAAACGCAAAGGCGCGCTCGGAGGCGAAAGTAAGGGCAACCACCCCTCCCCCATCCACCATTTTCGGCTGGGCGTACCGGGTGACCGTCGCCAGAGAAACGGCGCTGATATGAAAGCCTTTCATCAGGTCATCATAAGCGTCGGTGTGGAACTCCTCGCCCAGACAGGTTTTGGGATTGCTGAAGGCAATGGAGTGCACCAATCCGGAGATGGAACCCTCAATGCCGTCAAAAAGAGCTTTCACTTCTTCATCATTGGTCACATCACAGAAGCGGATGTCCAGGTTTTCGCGGTCGGAATCGCTGAGTTTTTTGCTGCGGTCAAAGAAGATTTTCTTCATCCGTTCGCTCTGCACCGTGTAGATAACTTTGCCCCCGAAGGACTCAATCATTTTTCCGATGGCAAATGCGATGGAATCCGCATCCAGCAGTCCCATTACCAAGTAAGTTTTCCCGGATTCGATCATTGTGGGTCTCCCAAGCAGAAAAATCTGTTACTTCGCCGCGGTGATTTTTGCGGGGCGGGCCAGCATGGTGCGGATTTCGCGGGGGTTCAGCTTGGCCACTTCCTCTTCGGAAACGCCCAGGGCGATCAGGCGTTTGCGCTGAGTGTTCTGACGGTTGACTTTGGCCGCGCCACCTTTGCGGGGGCGGGTGATATTGGTTTTTGTAAATTTACGTCCGGTTCCCATGAGAAATCTCCAAAAGAGTTGGCATTAACAATATTCCCGCTAGGGGAAAGAAAGACGGTCTCTATGGCGGGGAATTTGCAAAAGGGCAAGGAAAATGTGTGAACAAGAATGATCCCGGCCCCTCTTTTTAAAAAAAGAAACACTTCCTGCTTTCATTCATTTTCCCACTAGACTAGTAATCTCTTCCCGACGAATAAGAACCTCGTTGGGATTTTTTTATGGCAAAATACTTATTTATTACCGGGGGCGTTGTTTCCTCACTGGGCATAGTCATTACCGCCGCTGCGATCGGTTCTTTGCTCACCAGCCGCGGATTGCGGATCCGGATCATGAAACTGGACCCCTACCTCAATGTGGATCCGGGGACCATGAGCCCTTATCAGCACGGCGAGGTTTACGTCACCGATGACGGGGCGGAGGCGGATCTGGATCTGGGCCACTACGAGCGTTTTACCGGGGCGCCCACTTCCAAAAAATCCAACATCACCGCGGGAAGCATTTACTGGGATGTGCTGAACAAAGAGCGCCGGGGGGATTACCTCGGTGCCACCGTGCAGATGATTCCGCATATCT
>JBMTJR010000267.1:0-3384 GCA_049438565.1 Kiritimatiellia bacterium | reverse complement strand
CGCCGGTGGCAACGCCCCCGACATCGCCTTCATCCCGCAGCCGGGTCTGCTCGCCACGGTTCGGCGCCGCCCCGGCAATAAACCAGGCACTCCGTTTGTCCATCATGATCCCCCGGGTTCCGTCGATGGGATCCATCAGAATCCGCCACTGACAATCCTCCGCCGGAGTCCCGGCCGGATAGACACTCCGTTCGTTCTCCCCAATCCCCTCCGCGACCAGCACAATACCACCCAGCGCAGCGGCCGCTTCCTCCAGGGCACGCACCAGCTTTTGCTCCACTTCATGGTCCAGGGCAAAAATCACATCGGATCCGGCGTGGCCCAGAGGACGGCTCCGCTCCGCCGCACTCGATCCATGCAGACTCGCGGTGACGGTTTCCCGGGCGAGACCGCCCAGGGATTTCAGAAGATTCAAAAGAGGATGTGACAGCTGCATGATTCAGAACTGCACCGGGAGACTGTGTGGCGGGGAGGCGCTGCGCTCTACCCGTCCGTCACTGTAAAGGATATGATAAGTGCCGAAGTGGGGGCCCGGAACGCCGTCCACCAGAGCCTGCATATCCACCAGCACCCAGGTGATCTCATCGCGGAAACTCAGGGAGGACTGGTTCAGGGCGGTGTTCCAGAGGTAGGTGGTGCCGTGGGATTTGAGGATGCCGGGTGCGGCGGGACAGACCAGCCATTCCGGCTGAAACCCGGGAAACTGACTGAGCCGGTTCAGCAGACTCTCCTGATTTCCCACCGGATCCTCCGGATAGAGTTCAAAGGTGGGAAGTCTCCCGTTGTCCCGCTCGTAAAGCACCAGATATTCGTAAACCTGCTCCAGCTGTTTTTTGCAGGCATCCGCATCCTGAATTCCGGTATTCAGACGGTTCAGCAGCCAGATCAGACTGCAAATCATCAGCAGAATAAACAGCCAGGGTAAAAACACCGCTCCGGTCCGGCTTCTCACAGGCGTCCCCTCACGTATTCGGCAAAAGGAAGCGGCCAGTTATAACGGTCCTCCCCGATTTGATCGGAGTACAAACGGGTGAGGCCCAGTTGCAGATCGGAGGTTTCCCGCTGACCCCGGTTGCGGATCACTTCGGCCAGAACCTGACTGCGCTGCAGCCGCAGGGGCCAGCTGGCCACCGAGCTTTCCCAGGCTTCCGGACGCGGAAGCCCGGTGGCATCCCGGATCAGGAGCAGGTAAGGCCCCTCCGGGGTTTGCTCCAGCAGGTTCAGCACCTCGTTGGCCTCCGGTCTCCGCTCATCCAGGAGCAGCAACAGCACCCCTTCAAAGCCGGCCAACTGACGGCGGATCGGGGGAAGCTCGGGATTCTCCCAGATCATCCGGTACAGCTCCAGGGCCCGCCGGCTGTTGTGCAGCATCAGCTCCGCCCGGGCCAGTTCCAGTCGGGATTCGGCCAGCGGAATCAGCTGATCCTGACTTTCATTGATATCCACCGCGCGCTGAAACATGTCCCGGGCCTCGATCCAGCGTCCCAGCTGCATGGCGGCGCGGGCGGCCTTCATTTCGGGATCGCCGCGGTTCTCGGTAAGCCAGTCCAGCTGATAGTCCTTGCTCACCTCCCGGGCCTTGAGCATGAGTTCCCGGTAGGTCTGTTCGCGCATTTGTTCGCGCAGCACAATCCAGCCGCTGCTGCCAAGCAGGACAAAGCTGCCCACCCCGGCCAGGGCGGTGCGGTGCCGTCGAATCCAGAAGCGTCCGCGGGTCCAGGGGGACACCCAGCGGCCGGCCAGCGGTTTGCCCTCCAGGACCAACTGCAGATCTCCGGCAAACTCCCGGGCGGAGCTGTAGCGTTCCGCCGGTGATTTGCGCAGAGCTTTCATCACCACATAATTCAGATCTTTGGAGATACTTTTGTCCAACTGACGGGGGGATTTGGGCACCTGATTTTTCACCGCCTCCAGAATGCTGGAGGTGGAGGCGGCCTCCTCCAGATCATAGGGCATGCGGCCGGTGAGCGATTCAAAAAGCACCACTCCCAGCGAATACACATCCGAGGCGGGAGACGCCTCCTCACTTCGGGCCTGTTCCGGAGCCATATACAGCGGGGTGCCGGTCAGGGCGCCACTGAGCGTGAGACTGGGCCAGTACGTGAGTTCCGCCACGCCGAAATCGGTGAGCATGGGTTCATTGAATTCATCCAGCAGCACATTGGCCGGTTTCACATCCCGGTGAATAATCTGGTGGTCGTGGGAGTACTGGAGGGCCTCGGCCACTTTGACAATAATTTTGAGCAGATCCTCCCGGGGCGGATGACTGGCCACATAGCTGTCCAGACTCCGGCTGTCCGCCACCCGCTCCATGGCGATATAGTGATAATCGCCCTCGTGTCCGGAGGCATACACGGTGAGAATGTAGGGATGCCGGCGGAGAATCTTGGTGGCCTCCGCCTCCCGGCGAAAACGCTCCAGCATCGTATATGAAAGACCGCCTCCGGCCTTGAACACCTTCAGCGCCACTTTGTGTCCGGTCGAATCCACCGCGTCATAGACATCGGCCATGGCCCCCCGGCCCAGCCGTCCCACAATCTGGTATCCGCCCAGATTCTTTCCGTCGATGTCACTGCTCATGACGGATCTTCAGCATCCTCCACCCAGCGCACTGTGGCTTTTTCAATCGTGATCTCCTTCAGAGGCGGGGTTCCGTTTGCCCGGGGATTCGGATTTCCGGCCGCTTCCAGTTTTTTAAGAACGTCCAGTCCGTCTGTGACTTTCCCGAACACAGAATACTGACCGTCCAGATTCGGAGTGGAGACGAAGGTGATAAAAAACTGCGAGCCCGCACTGTTGGGATTCTGCGAACGGGCCATACTGAGCACGCCCGGACCTTTGTGCAGCACATCTTTTTTCACTTCCAGATCCACTTGATAGCCCGGTCCGCCGAAGCCCCGGCCCAGCGGACAGCCGCCCTGGGCCATGAAGCCGGGAATGATCCGGTGAAAAATCAGTCCGTCATAAAAACCAACGCGGCTCAGGTAGAGAATGTTCCGCACATGATCCGGTGCAGCCTCATGATCCAGCACTGCGGTCATGGTTCCTTCGCTGGTCTGCAAAATCCACTCATAATGTCCGCCGTCTGCAAACGCGGCCGGAGGAAATTTCGGCAGCCGGGTTTTCCAGTCGCTGCGGGATTTGTCGATCCTTCCCTCCGCCTCCTGCGCCTGAATGAAAGACTGAATTTCCGGCAGTGCCGTTCCCTCTCCGGAGGCGGACACTTTCAGGCAGAGCAGAAAACACGGGAGGCAGAGGATAAATTTCATGAATGGATCATGCCGAAGGGAAGCCGGGTTGTCAATCCAAGGGATCAGAGGCATGCTGCGCCGGTCTTCCGCCGCAGGGATGCGGCACCTCCAACTGGACGCGGGGCATCCCTGC
>JBMTJR010000266.1:0-3388 GCA_049438565.1 Kiritimatiellia bacterium | reverse complement strand
CCCTCCCGGTCGGGAACCTGCAGATGGGTGAGGATTCCACCCAGAGTCATGATTCTGCAGCGCAGGCCGCTGCTGTTGTCCAGAGTGAACAAATCGACGGGAGACCCGTCAGGGTGAGTACCGAAGGGAGTGGATGTAATTGACATATTTTCCTCATAGCCTGATTGGATATGGCTTGGCAAGTTTGCACTTCGGGATGATTTCGCCGCGCCTTCCGGGAACCGGCAGGTCGGCCGTTCTGTCCGCTGAGAAATCCGGCCGCAAAAAGCCTGAGTTCTCCATTCGACTTTACCCTGATTGCGGTTGATTTTACCTGATCTGCTGTTACTTTGATAAACCCTTTAACCTAGACCCTTTCTCTATGAGCACTGAAAATCCACCCCCTCCTCCTCCTTTGCCTCCGAAAAAGGCCACTCCGCCCCAGGGTCCGCGTATGCCCGCGAAAAACTTTGCCGCAGTGATGATTCTGATGCTCCTGACCCTGGTTCTGCTGCATTTGGCGGGTCTGAACCGTCAGCTGGTGGAGGAGATTGACTACAAACCGACGTTTGTGGGATACGTGAACGAGGATCAGGTCTCCAAAGTGGTGGTTTATGACAACGGGGTGGGGCTGGATGAGCTGTTGGTCGAGATGAAGAAGACGGACGAAAAAGGGGATCCGGTTCTCTACAAAGTCCCGGTCACGCTTTCTGAAAATGTGATCGACTTCCTGGAGGCGAACGTTCCGGGATACAGTTTTAAACAGAAAAACACCATGATGAGGGATCTCATCTGGAGCGCAGTTCCATTTATTCTGGTGATGCTGCTGATCTACTTTCTGTTTCTCCGCCAGATGAAATCGGCAGGAAAGGGGGCCATGAGTTTTGGGAAAAGCCGGGCCAAGATGCTCACCCGGGACCACAACAAGATCACTTTTAAGGATGTGGCGGGAATCGATGAGGCCAAAGAGGAGGTCGAGGAGATTATCGAATTTCTCCGGGACCCCAAGAAATTTCAGAAACTGGGTGGGCGTATTCCCAAAGGGGTGATGCTGTCCGGACCGCCCGGGACCGGAAAAACCCTGCTGGCCAAAGCTATTGCCGGGGAGGCGGATGTGCCTTTCTTCAGTATCAGTGGTTCTGATTTTGTGGAAATGTTTGTCGGAGTGGGTGCCAGCCGGGTTCGGGATATGTTTGAACAGGGCAAAAAACATGCGCCCTGTATTCTGTTTATTGACGAAATTGATGCAGTGGGCCGCAGCCGGTTCAGCGGAATTGGCGGTGGACATGACGAACGGGAACAGACTCTGAATGCCCTGTTGGTGGAGATGGACGGTTTCGACACCCAGGAGGGTGTAATTATTGTGGCGGCGACCAACCGTCCTGACGTTTTGGACAATGCGCTGATGCGTCCGGGTCGTTTTGACCGTCAGATCATGGTCGATTTGCCCAGTCTGGATGGACGGGAGAAGGTGCTGGAGATACACACCAAGAAAATCAAACTTGGCGCAGAGGTCGATCTGCGCACGGTGGCGAAAGGAACTCCCGGATTCAGCGGCGCCGACCTGGCAAATCTGGTGAATGAAGCGGCGCTGACTGCGGCCCGGCGGGGTGCGGAGTCGGTGGAGCCGGAGGATTTTGAAGAGGCCCGGGACAAGGTGCGCTTTGGCCGCGAACGCCGGGGTCTGATGATGGACGAAGAGGAAAATCTGGCCACGGCCTATCACGAAGCGGGACACGCCATCGTGATGCAGCAGCTGGAACATGCCGAGCCGGTGCACAAGGTCACGATCATTCCCCGCGGCAATTCACTGGGATCGACCATGCAGCTTCCGGAGAAAGATTCCTACACCCACGGCAAAAAGAAACTCGAAGCCATGCTCGTCAGTTTTATGGGCGGAAGGGCGGCGGAGGAGCTGGCTTTGAATGACATCGGAACCGGAGCCTCGAATGACATTGAGCGCGCCACCCAGATTGCCCGGGCCATGATCTGCAAATTCGGAATGAACGAATCTCTGGGACCTCAGGCCTTTGGCAGCAATGAAGAGCACATGTGGATGAGCCGCGAAGTGAGCCGGACCCAGCATTACAGTGAGGAGACCGCGCGCAAAATTGATGAAGAGGTGACAAAACTGCTGAAATTCAGTCACGAGGAAGCGCTGCGCATTCTCACTGAAAAGCGGGCCGAACTTGACACCATGGCCAAAATTCTCATCAAACAGGAAACCATAGATGGCCGGGATGTCATGGATATTGTGAATTTCAACCGCATCCGGACCCCGGAAGAGCGGGGAGAGGATCCCAAACCCCCGGAGGAGCCTCCCCCCATCGGGCTGGATCCGGCCCCGGTTGCCTCGGCAGAGGCGGTGAATCCCGAAGCTGTGGAAAACGAACCCAAAGGAGAAACACCCGGCGCGACTCCTTCTCCGGCCTGACCTCTCCATGATTCGGCAAGCGCTGCAATGGAAAACCGGAAGCCGGAACCATGAGCTGGGTCACCGCACCCTGATCATGGGGGTGGTGAATGTGACGCCGGACTCTTTCTCCGATGGCGGAAAATATCTGGACCCGGAAGGCGCAGTTGCGCATGCCCTTCTGCTTGCCGGGCAGGGGGCGGATATCCTGGATGTCGGCGGTGAATCCACGCGGCCGGGAGCCGCTCCGGTATCCCAGGAGGAGGAGATCAGACGGGTGGTTCCGGTCATCCGCGGAATCCGGGCCGGAAATCCTGATATCCTCATTTCGGTCGATACCTCCAAATCCGCAGTGGCCGCCGAGGCTTTGTCTGCGGGTGCGGATATCATTAATGATGTGAGAGCCGGGCAGGGGGATCCGGAAATGTTGCCGCTGGCTGCGTCCTCCGGGGCGGGACTGGTGCTGATGCACATGCAGGGCCTGCCGGAAACCATGCAGCTGAATCCCCGGTATGAGGATGTGCTTTCCGAGCTTCGGAATTTTTTTGCGGAGAGGCTCCGGGCTTCGGAAAAAGCGGGAGTAAAGCCGGAACAGATTGCACTGGACCCCGGAATTGGATTTGGAAAAACCCTGACCCATAATCTTCAGATTCTGGCAGGTCTGCCAGCTTTTTTCGATTTGGGACGTCCGCTGCTGCTGGGCGTTTCCCGTAAAAGATGGATTGGGGAGCTGACCGGACGCGGGGTGGAGGAACGGCTGGCCGGGAGTCTGGCCGGGGCTGCGGCCTGTGTGAACCGGGGCGCCAATATTTTACGGGTTCATGATGTGATCGAATCTTGCGATTTGGTGAAAATTCTTGATAAGGTGAATCAAGTCAACGTTCACGCCTCCCCATGCTAAAATTTGTTCCCACCTCGCTTCAACTTCCCAGCTCCACGGAGTGGCTGGAAATTCTGTTGCTGTGGGTTATTTTTTATCATTTGCTGAAACTGCTG
>JBMTJR010000265.1:0-3392 GCA_049438565.1 Kiritimatiellia bacterium | reverse complement strand
GAGCGTCTGCAGGGGGATATCCGTTTTCTCACTACCGACAATTTACACCGGGCCGGCCGGGAAACCGGGGCCGACCTCTCCGGTTCCGCCCAGCATTCCGCCGACCACGGAACCGACAACTTCGACCGGGAGTTTGCTCTCAGTCTGGCCAGCACCGAGCAGGATGTCCTCTACGAAGTGGACGAGGCACTGATGCGGATTTACGAAGGGGAATACGGCGTCTGTGAAATGACCGGCGTTCAGATTGAGCGGGCGCGGCTGGAAGTGATCCCCTACACCCGTTACAGCGTCCAGGCCCAGTCCAAAATGGAGCAGAGCCGGGCCAGATACCGTCCCTTTGCCCAGACCTTCAAAGGCTGGTAATGACTTCGGAATCCCCGGAGGACCGTTCTCCTCTTCCGCGCTGGCCCTATGCCGTTGCGCTAACCGCTGCGGTGCTGGACCAGATCACCAAAAAGATGGTCCTGGAACGTTTCGAACTGGGAGAATCGCTGGAACTGGTTCCCGGCGTGTTTTATTTTACCCGCACTTTCAACACCGGCGCCGCATTCAGCCTGTTCAAAGATCACCCGCTTCCGCTGACCCTTTTCGCCATGACGGTTTTCTGCCTGATGGTGGTGTTCCGCGATCATTTTTTCGCCCGCACCCCTCTGGAGCAGACCGCTTTCGGTCTGATCGCCGGGGGAGTGATCGGAAATATCACGGACCGGATCAAATACGGACATGTGGTGGATTTCCTCAACTGGGTCTGGGGATACGACTGGCCCATTTTTAATCTGGCGGACAGTTTTATCTGCATCGGGGTCGGCCTGTATTTTCTATCCCAGTTCCGCAGCAAAGCCCGGAGCGCATGAACACCTGCACCCCCCTGTACTTCCTCAGCGGCCCCACCGCCTCGGGGAAAACAGCGGCCGCCCATCTGCTGGCGGAAAAGATGAACCTCCGTCTGCTCTCCGTGGATTCGATGATGGTCTACCGGGGAATGAATATCGGGACGGCCAAACCCACCCCAGGGGAAATTTCCCGTTATTCCTATGCCGGTCTGGATCTGGTGGAGGCGGGAAGCCGCTTTTCTACAGGCAGCTGGTTGCACAGAGTTTCCGCGCAGCTGGATGAACGTCCCACCCTGGCGGTGGGAGGAACCGGTCTCTATTTCCGCGGACTCATCGACGGCCTGTCTCCGGAACTTCCCGCAACGGACGCCCCCCCCTCCGCGCTTCCCGTGACGGAATTGCAGCGGCGGATTGCATCGCTGAACCCCGATGCGCTCCAAAAAATTGCCGATCCGGGGAATCCCCGCCGTCTGGAACGCGCGCTCCAATGGCTGGAGGCCGGGAACCCTCTCCCGGATCAATGGGATGAAAAAGCCGGATTTCCCCTCCCGGTCCTGCGCCTTGAGGTCGAGGAGCTGAACCGGCGGATTTATCAGCGGGCAAAAATGATGCTGGAACAGGGACTGCTGGAGGAGACAAGGCAGCTCAGTGAACAGGGGCTTCTGACCGGCACCGCCGCGCAGGCCATCGGTTATGGAGAGGCGTTAAAGGTATTGCAGGGGGAATGGAGTCCGGAACAGGCCCTGGAGCAGATCGCCACCCGGACCCGGCGCTACGCCAAACGGCAGCGCACCTGGTTCCGGAATCAGATGGACGCCCGCTGGATCGACATCGGGCCCGGGGAAAATCCTGAATTCATCGCTGACAAAATTGCCCGGGTCTGGCAGGAGACAGGTCCCTTTCTTTTTGACCGCAGTGCTTATGTCTGATTCATCGCCCCCCTATTTCACCACCAAAGAACTGCCGGAGCGGCTCCAGCCCCGGGAGATGTTCGACCGCCTGGGCGCGGAGCATGTGCCGGATGAGGTGCTGCTGGCCATCCTGCTGCGCTTCGGAACCAAAGGAAACAATGTGGTGGATCTCTCCCGCAAGCTCTTACAGCAGTTCGGCTCGCTCACCGCGCTGGTCCGGGCCAAACCGTCGGAATTCACCAAACTCAAAGGCATCGGCCCCACCAAAGCCCGCGAACTCAAAACCGCTCTTGAACTGGCGCGGCGGCTGAGTCAGGAGCAGGCCGAGGCCTCTCCGGTCATTCACGGACCCGAGGATGCGGCCCGCCTGCTGCGGGAACAGGCCCGAGAGCTTGCCCACGAACGATTCTGGGTTTTTCCGCTGAACACCCGCAACGAACTGAAAAGTCCGCCGGTTCAGGTGACCCAGGGAACCCTGAATGCGAGCCTGGTGCATGCACGGGAAGTTTTTGCGCCGGCCATTGATCAGAAAGCCGCCGCGATTCTGGTGGCTCACAACCATCCTTCCGGCCACACCAGCCCCTCCCCGGAGGATCTGCGGGTCACCCGTGACCTGGTGGCGGCGGGGAAAATACTGGGGATCAAAGTCCTGGATCACGTGATTGTGGGACAGCTTCTGCCGGGACAGCAGACCTATTATCTCAGCCTGCGCGAAAGCGGGCTGGTAAACTTTGATTCGGAATAGCCGAGAATCGCCTCAAAAAAGGTTTGCCAGTGAGAGGGGAATCTGTATAGAAAGACCCCTTTCTCAATTTTCCAACTCTTCGAATCAAGGAAGAATCACATGTCAGTACGTATCCGTTTAACCCGCATGGGAAACCGCAACAATCCATTTTACCGCATTGTGGTCGCAAACAGCGCCAATGCCAACAAGGGCAAAGCCATCGAATTCCTGGGAACCTATGATCCCAAAGGCGGCGGCCGCACTGTGCTCAAGAAAGACCGCTATGCCTACTGGCTGGGCGTGGGCGCCATTCCTTCGGACACCGTCCGCTCTCTGATCGACCGGGCGGAGGACCATGCCGCCGCCAATGCTGCTGCGGCAGAAGCTGAACCCGCCGTGGAAGCGGCGGAAACCGCAGCTGCGGAATAATCAACCCGGGGCCTCTGCGCCCCTCCCCTTGACCTTCCCATGGAAAAAATGCTGCTGAATATACTCCGGGCCCTGGTGCAGCTGCCTGAAGATCTTGAGTTGCAGGAGGTCAAAGGCGCCCAAAATACCTACGTGGAAATCCGTTGCGCGCCCTCGGACGTCGGTTCTATTATCGGGAAGAACGGCAAAACCATCAGCGCAATCCGGGTCCTGATCAATGCGATGACCCGGGGGGATGAACCCATCATCCTGGAAGTGATCGAGCCGGCGCTCTGAAGCTTTATGCGCATTGATATTCTCACCCTGTTTCCGGAAATGCTGAAGGGCTTTCTGGAACAGTCGATGATGAAACGGGCCGCCGAAAGCGGGGCCGTAACCTTCCGGATCATCAATCCCCGGGATTTCACCACCGATGTGCACCATACCACCGACGACCGGCCCTACGGGGGCGGACCGGGAATGGTGATGAAACCCGAACCCCTCTTTGCAGCCATC
>JBMTJR010000264.1:0-3399 GCA_049438565.1 Kiritimatiellia bacterium | reverse complement strand
ACTGCCCGTGTCGGTGGCCGGGGGAAGCGGGAGAAAATAGGCGAAGCCCCAGAACAATGCGGAGAGCATCCAGGGTCCGAGCAGCTTCAGCGGCTTTAATCGCAGACCGGAGGAGATTCCGGAGGGTGCAGGCCAGGGGCCCACGCCCCGCCAGGCGGAGACCAGACGCTGATTCTGTCCAAGCTGAACATCCAGACGAGAAAGCGCCTCTTCCCAGCCGATCCGCCTTTCCGCAGAGTGCTCCCAGGCCATGATTGCCGAAACTACAAGAAGTCCCGCCAGCATCCATAGGGCGGGTAAAGCACGCATTTCCTGGACACGCAGGAGCCACACCAGAATTCCGGAAACCAGAAACGACAGAACCAGCCCTTTGGAAAAGGGTTGCCAAAACCAGCCCAAATTAATTTGCCGGCGCAGACGGCGGGCGGCGCGGAGCCAGGGAGGAGGCAGGCTGGACAATAAATCAGACACGCTGCTGTTATGAACCGGATTTTTTCAGAATACCAGCTGGGAGCGCAACGAATCTCCGGAGCCACCGCATAATGGCCGATCCTTGCGAAGTGAAGCTTTACAGTGGACCTGTCCGCAATCCCCTGCTATGTGATTCGGACATTAAAAAGGAAAGGTCCAGTTATGAAAACGGTTGTATTGATTGGTGATGGCATGGGAGATCGTCCCTGTCCGGAATTGAATGGAAAAACCCCGCTTCAGGCGGCAAATGCCCCGCACATGCGCAAAATTGCGGCCGCAGGGAAGCTGTATCTTGCGGATACGGTTCCTCCGGGGCTGCCTCCCGGCTCCGATGTGGCGAATTTGGGTCTCTTGGGCTACGATGCCCGTGAATTTTATACCGGACGCGCGCCCATTGAGGCGGCCGGGGCCAGACTGCCCCTGCAGGAGGGCGATGTCGCGCTGCGCTGCAATCTGGTGCATATCGCGGATGACAAAATGATCGATTATTCCTCCGGACACATTTCCACCGAGGAGGCCACCCCGCTGATTGCGGCACTGCAGGAGAAACTGGGCCGTCCCGGCCTCAGTTTCCATCCCGGTGTGCAGTACCGTCATTTGATCCTCTGGCAAAACGGTCCGACCACTCCGGTGACCCAGCCGCCTCATGACATCTTAGAACAGCCCATCGCGTCTTACCTTCCCCATGGAGACCGGGCCGAGGAACTGTTGGAACTCATGGAGGCCTCCAAAGAAATTCTGGCCGCGCATCCCGTAAACGCCGCCCGCATCGCCCGCGGCGAGGTGCCGGTCACCCAGATTTGGCTTTGGGGACAGGGACCGGCGTTGAAACTTCCCAGTTACAAAACTCTCTACAATTTCACCGGCACCATTATCACAGCCGTCGATCTGGTTCGCGGACTGGGCGTGCTGGCCGGTCTGGATACGCCTCTGGTTCCGGGAGCCACTGGCTGGATCGACACCAATTATGCTGGCAAAGTGGCCTGCGCGCTGGAGGCTCTGGAAACCCAGGATTTTGTTTATGTGCATGTGGAGGCACCGGATGAATGCGGTCACGTGGGCGATGCAAAATTAAAAACCAAGGCCATTTCAGATTTCGACGCCAAGGTGGTCGGTCCCATCTGGAAAGCCATGGAGGAGCGCGGAGAACCCTACCGTCTGCTGGTAACCATGGATCACCGCACGCCGGTGGAAATTCGGGGTCACTCCGCTGAACCTGTCCCTCTGGCCACTCTGGAGGGCCCTGTAGGTCCGGTTTCGGAGGAAGCGGATTTTGATGAATTCATTCACGATGGCCAGGTGGACATTCGCACCTACGAATGGATACCGTCCTGGCTGCGCGGAGAGGCATGAGTTCCCCAGACTTTTCCGGAATCAGGGCCGGTCTCTGTCATGACTGGCTGACCGGCATGCGCGGGGGAGAACGGGTTCTGGAGCTGCTGGCGGACCATTTTTCTGATGCGCCCATCTATACGCTCATTCACAATCCGGATTCGGTTTCTGAAAAGATCAACGCCCATCCTGTGCATACCAGTCCGCTGCAGAAAGTGCCCGGAATCTTCGAACGATACCGGAACTTTCTGCCTTTGATGCCCCTGATGACCCGGAGCTGGAAACCCTCTCCGGATCTGAATGTTCTGATCAGCACCAGCCACTGCGTGGCCAAAAGCATCCGCACTTCTCCCTCCACCCGGCATGTGTGTTACTGTTTCACCCCCATGCGGTATGCGTGGCTTTTCCATGAGGATTATTTCCCCCATCCCCTGAAACGGTTCGCCCTGAAACCTCTGCTGGCCGCCCTGCGGGTCTGGGACCGGAGGACAGCCGGACGGGTCGACCGCTTTGTCGCTATCAGTCAGCATGTTCGGCGGCGGATCAGGACCTTCTACGGACGCGAGTCCGATGTGGTGTACCCCCCCGCCGACACCCGGTTCTTTCACCCCGGCACACAGCCCCGACAGGACTATGATTTTCTTATCAGCGCCATGGTTCCCTACAAAAAAGTGGATCTGGCCATCCGTGCCTATAATGAAAACGGTTACCCCCTGAAGGTCATGGGAAGTGGATCCGGACTGGAGGATCTGAAAAAAATCGCGGGACCGAATATCGAGTTTCTCGGACGTCAACCGGACGAAATCCTGCGTCGCCACTATCAGGAGTGCCGGTTTTTAATTTTTCCCGGAGAAGAGGATTACGGAATCGTCCCGGTCGAAGCGATGGCCTGCGGCACGCCGGTGATCGCCTACGGACGCGGGGGCGTCACCGAAACCGTGGTCTCCGGAGAAACCGGAATGTTTTTTGATCCGCAGACGCCTTCCGCTCTCAACCGGGCCCTCCGGGAAGCAGAAAAGATTGAATGGAACCGTGAGAAAATACGCTCCCGGGCAGAAGCCTTTGATGTAGACCACTTTTTGGCGGGGATGGCGAAGGTTTTACAGGCATGAGCCTCCGACGCCGCGGGTTGTTGCAGGCTTATACGTCGGTCATTCTGATGGGGATCGGCATTACAGTGGTGCAGACCATTGATCTTCCACCCCAGACCCAGGTTTGGTACCGGGTGATCACCGCGTTGCCCGGTCTGTTGCTGTTTGCCCTGCTCAGCGGTCAGTCCCTGCGTCTTGAGCTCCGTTTCCGCCGTCCCCTGTTCGCGGCGGCGCTGCTGACGGCCTGTCACTGGATCGCTCTTTTTTTCTCCATTACCATGAGCACGGTTGCGGCGGGCATGATCAGTTTTTTCAGCTATCCGGTTTTCTCGACCCTGTTTGAGGCGGTCCTGCAGAAACGGAAACCTTTCCGGAAAGATGTGGTGATTTCGGGACTCAGTTTCCTGGGGGTTCTTCTTCTGACCCCTTTGACCGGGGCCTCTTTAGAGATGTTGCCCGGCGTGTGTGTGGGGGTGGTTTCGGCGGTATTCTGGGCGGCCCGGAT
>JBMTJR010000263.1:0-3411 GCA_049438565.1 Kiritimatiellia bacterium | reverse complement strand
ATGGTGGGACTTCTGATCTGGAAATTTTTCTTTGAGTCTAAAGGATTGTTCAACCTGATTCTCCGGGAAACCCGGATCATGCATCTTTTATATCTTCTGGATGCCTGGACTGAAAAAGGAATCTTTCTGGATAAAGCGCAGGCTGCTGTCATGAGCACTTCGGAAATTCTGGAGGCCGCATCCCAAGCCGCACCGGCTTGGCTGGGGAATCCGGATCTGGTGTTGACCGCTTTCATTGTCTGGGGCTTCCCCTGGGTCGGGGTGGTGGGTGTACTGATTTATCTGGCCGGTCTGCAAAGTATTGACACCAGTGTTTACGAGGCCGCCGACCTCGATGGCGTAGGGGCGCTCGGTAAATTCCTTAACATCGAACTGCCGTTGATCCTTACTCAGGTCCGGATCAATCTGGTGCTTCTGATTATCGGAACCCTCCAAATGTATGGACAGGTTCTGATTCTCTTCGGTGACGGAGGCGGGCCCAATGGACGGATGATGGTTCCGGGTCTTCTGATGTACCGCAGTGCCTTTGTTGAGGGTTACGCGGGATATGCCTGTTCGATTGGGCTGATTCTATTCTTCCTTATCCTGGTGCTGACCGAGATTAACAACCGCTTTGTAAGGGTGGAAAAATGAGTATGCGCCGTAAAGAGATTCTGGCAGAAGTCTGGAAGCATCTGTTCATTCTGTTTATTCTATCGATGGCATTTCTGCCATTGTATGTCATGCTGGTCATCAGCGGAAAAGACGGGGCCCAGTTTGTAGCCAGCCCCTTCCGGCTCACTTTCCCATTTCACTGGAGCAATTATGCCCAGGCCTGGGATATGGTCTCGGCCTATGTGTTCAACACCATCTTTGTCTGTGTCACCTCGGTGGTGCTCACATTTGTGCTGTCACTGAACGCCGCTTTCTTCTTCGCGCGATACCGGATGCCGGGACACAAGTTTCTCTGGTACTTTTTTCTGGTGCTGATGCTGATGCCCGGTGTGGCGAACCTGGTACCTTTGTTCATGCTGCTGAAAAATCTCAGTCTGCTTAACACCTTCTACGCGCTGCTGGTGGTGTACGTCACAGGCGGTCAGGTCGTGCAGATTTTCATTCTGCGAAACTTTATTGAAGAAATTCCCCAGGATTTGTTTGATGCGGCAGAGGTGGACGGCGCCAGTCCTTTCAAACAGGTTTATCATATTGTGTTGCCCATGTCCGGCAGCGTGCTTTCCACTCTCGGTATTCTCCAGTTTATCGGCCTCTGGAACGATTACATCCTTCCGCTGATTGTCATGCGGGACGACAGCATGCTCACTCTCGCGGTGGGACTGGTGCGAATGGACGGGGAATATGTCAAAGACTGGGGATCCTTGATGGCCGGTTTCACCATTGCCAGTATTCCCATGGTGCTGATTTTTCTTTTCACCATGCGGCTGTTTGTGAAAGGCCTGGCGGCCGGTGCGGTGAAAGGCTGAACCGGCGGTCGGGCTCTCCGGAGCCCGTTTGGTTTCTGCGAGGGTTCCGGATTCAGCGGGAGAGCAGGTATTCCCGAACCTGGATTTGCGCGGTCTCGAGTCTCCCCAGAAGGTAGATCTCTCCCTCCAGTCTCAGCATCACTCTGCCCCGGTGATCATTGTGGAGAATTTGCCCCTGTCTGTTTTCCAGAAATCCCTGGGCGTACAGCCGTTCCCGGGCCGGATCCGCGATCCGCACCGCCATAATTTTGATCCGGTGACCGGATTTCACCTCGGACAAGGTACAGATTTTCCCCGGAACCCACACCTGCGGCTTTTCTGCGGGCACAGGGATTTTCAAGGCTTTCAGGATTCGTAATTCCTCAGCCAAACGAAATCTCCGGTAACATGATTAAGAGAAAAGGATTCATAGGTAAAAGCAGGGAGTAATCATAATTCTTGTGTAAAGCCCAGCGGTTTGTCTGAAAAGCAAAAGAAGTGTTTTTCCAGGAATTAAGGACTGAGATTCTCCAGGGCCCGGGTGCTTCCCTGATAGAAAAACCAGCCCAGGCCGCAGGTGAACACAATCTGACCGTAAACAGCATGCTCCAGACAAACCCTCCGGAAACTTTTGGTTTCCTGCCAGGTCTTTGCCAGAAGCCATCCCGCCAGAACGGAGAGCAAAGGAGCGACAGGATTGAGGAAAAAAGCATGGGCCCAGCCAAAAATCAGCGCATTCACCCACAGCATCCCTGTGCCTTCTCCGAACAGAGGACGATAGCGCTGCATAAAATAGGTGCGGAAGAGATACTCCTGCGGAGCGACGGAAAGCACCGGGTACAGCACCATCACCATCAGCCAGATTCCGGGCCGTTCCCGGGGCAGGCGGAATAAAAGATCCGGATAAAAAAGCAGGGTCAGGACGGTCAACCCTAAAGCCGCAGCCAGAAGACGAAGCAATAGTTTGCGCGCCGGGGCAGGGGAGCTGGGCGGATTGAATTTCAGATCCGGATCCCGCCAGCCCAGCAACAGCGTGAGCCCCAGAAAGCCGAACAGAACCGGAAAAAAGGGAAGATCCCTATGGATTTCAAACCAGACCAGAAGACCCGGAATCCCCACAAACAGAATCAGGCATTCTAAACTTAAAAACAGTTTCCTGCAGTTCATACTCTGAGCTTCGGACATTCGGTCAAAAGATCAACTGTCAATCCCACTCTCTGGCCTTTGAAAGAGCAGAGGCGAAAATTCCGCTGGGCACTGCAACCACACCCAAACCGATAATCAGAACGAAAAAGGTAAAAATTCTTCCCCCGGCGGTCACCGGAATAATGTCCCCGTAGCCCACTGCAGAAAGTGTGCAGATTGCCCACCACATGGAGTGAAACACCGATTTGAAAACTTCCGGCTGCTCGGGGTTTTCAAAATAGTAGATTCCCACTGCGGAGAGATAGAGAAGGATATTTGAAATGATTCCGAAAAAAATCAGTTCCTCCCTCGCGATCAGAAATGCCCGGTGATACCGTTGCACCGCCGCGCTGTAACGCACGAGCTTCAGGAGCCGGAAGAGTCTCAGAAGACGGAAGGCGCGCAATGAACGCAAATCAAGTCCGGTGGCTAGGTAAAAGGGAAGGATCGCAATGAGATCCACCACTCCGTAGAATGAGAATGCATAGCTCAGACGGGGCCGGCAAAAAAACAGGCGGAGAAAATACTCCACCGTGAATACCCCCACGGTCAGAACCTCAAAAATCTGCAAGAATCTCTGCCAGCGTTCAGGCAGGTCCGGCAGGGTTTCAAAGGCAAATGAAACCAGACTCAGTACAATCAGCAATTGAAAAATGTACTCATAGCGGCCGAATAAAATCCGTCCTTTCTCATCAGATTGCATCTTTGTCGCTTTCATAGAACTGGTGAATTCTAGCGCTCAGGCTCCTTCTGACAAGGAATGCGGGGAAAAGATCCACTCAATTTT
>JBMTJR010000262.1:0-3416 GCA_049438565.1 Kiritimatiellia bacterium | reverse complement strand
AGGGCGGATATGCTGCGGCCATGGGGGGCGGACGCCGCGACGAGGAAAAAGCCCGGGCCAAAGAGCGTTTCTTTTCCCACCGCAACGAGTTTGGAGAGTGGGATCCCAAGAATCAGCGTCCGGAGCTGTGGAATCTGTTCAACGGACGCAAACACTTTGGCGAGCATTTCAGGGTTTTTCCGCTCTCCAACTGGACGGAAATGGATGTGTGGCAGTATATTCTGGCCGAAAAGATTCCGTTGCCCAGTCTGTATTTCTCTCATGAGCGCGACTGTATCGTGCGCGACGGCGTGATCATGGCGGTGACCGAATTTCTGCAGCTGCTGCCGGATGAAGTCCCTGAAAAAATGACCGTCCGCTTCCGCACCATCGGCGATGCCACCTGTACCGGGGCCAATCTCTCCAGCGCCGGCACGCTGGAGGAGATTATCGCCGAGGTCGCCGCCGCCCGTCAGACCGAACGCGGCACCCGGGCCGATGACAAACGCTCCGAAACCGCGATGGAAGACCGGAAAAAGGCGGGGTATTTTTAAGGGGGACAGGAGACAGGGGACGGGAGACGGGAGACTGAAAACGCGAATCAGGAGGAATCTTATTATGCCGGGACAGACTGCAAAAGAACTTGAAGTGTATAAAGTTGCTTATGCCTTGGCGATGGAGATTTTTCGCATATCAAAGAACTTTCCTGCTGAAGAGCGGTACGCTTTAACCAGTCAGATTCGCAGATCCTCCAGATCAGTTCCTATGAATTTGCGTGAAGCCTGGGCGAAACGGCGGTATGAACCTCATTTTGTCAGCAAGCTTACTGACTGTGATGGAGAAGCGAATGAAACAGATACCTCTCTCGATTTTGCGTTCGAGTGTGAATACATCTCGAGTGAAACCCATCAGATGCTCACGGAACAAAATAAATCTGTTTGCCGTAGGCTGGGTTCCATGCTCAACAATCCAATACCCTTCCTGCTGAAATAAAGTTACTGACCCCAAATAACCCATGACTCCAATCTCCGACCCCCGACCCCCGTCCCCTGTCTCCTGTCCCCCGGCCTCCGACCTCCGACCTCCGATCTCCGACGGCTACGCCGACATGGACCTGCTGCGGTTTACCACTGCCGGTTCGGTCGACGACGGCAAATCGACCCTGATTGGACGTCTCCTTTACGATTCCAAATCCATTTTCGAAGATCAGCTCGAGGCCATGGAGACCAGCTCCAAAGCCCGCGGCGATGCACACGTGAATCTGGCTCTGCTTACAGACGGCCTCAAGGCCGAACGGGAACAGGGAATCACCATTGATGTGGCCTACCGCTACTTCGCCACGCCGCGCCGGAAATTCATTATTGCCGACACCCCCGGACACATTCAGTACACCCGCAACATGGTCACCGGCGCCTCCACCGCCAACCTCGCGATTCTGCTTATCGATGCGCGCAAGGGGGTGATCGAGCAGACCTGCCGTCATGCATTTATTGCCGACCTGCTCCGCATCCAGCATATCGTGGTCTGTGTGAACAAAATGGATTTGGTGGAGTGGTCCGAGGAGGTCTACAAAGGCATCGTGAAAGACTTCCGGGAATTCGCCTCCCGCCTGCAGAACATTGTCGATGTCACGTTTATCCCCGCCTCCGCGCTGCTCGGCGACAACATTGTCGATAAATCCGAGAACATGCTCTGGTATCAGGGACCGACCCTGCTTTATCATCTCGAAACGGTGTATATCGGGGCCGATGAAAATCATGTGGATGCCCGCTTTCCGGTGCAGTGGGTGATCCGTCCGCATTCCGACGAATGGCACGATTTCCGCGGCTTTGCCGGCCGGGTGGCCGGCGGCGTGTTCAAACCCGGGGACGAAGTGCAGGTGATGCCCTCCGGATTCAGCAGCCGCATTAAAGGCATTCACACCATGGACGGGGAACTGGCTGAGGCGTTCGCCCCCATGTCCTGTGCGATCACGCTGGAGGATGAAATTGATATTTCCCGCGGGGACATGATCGTCAAACCCAACTCTCCGCCCACGCCCACTCAGGACATTGAAGCCATGATTTGCTGGTTCTCCTCTGGCAAAACCCTGGCCGGACGGGGCAAATACCTGCTCCGCCACACCGGCAAGGAAGTCAAAGCCATGGTCCGCGAAGTGAAATACAAGGTCAACATCAACAATCTGCATAAAATCGAGGATGACCTGGAATTCAAACTCAACGACATTGGCCGTATCTCCCTGCGCTGCTCCGCGCCGGTCAATGCGGATACCTATAAAAAGAACCGCACCACCGGATCTTTTATCCTGATTGACGAACACAGCAACGAAACCGTCGCGGCGGGGATGATTCTTTGAGTGCTTCAGCACGCAAAGAATGGAGATGGAAGTTGGGAGATAGAAGATGAGGCCAAGGCTCTGAAGCATCTCCAAATTCCCCAACTCCCAACTTCCCTCTCCCAAAGCCGAAGGAATTCATGACCCCAACTCCCAACTCCCAACTTCCATCTCCCCACCAAAACGGCTCAGCCGTTTTGGTGACCGGCGTGGCCGGTTTTATTGCGGCGAAAACGGCCGAGCTTCTCCTGGATGCCGGGATTCCGGTGGTTGGGATCGACAACCTGAACGACTACTACGACGTGCGGGTCAAACAGCACCGTCTGGAGCAGCTGAAGGGCAGGGCTGGATTCCAATTTGTAAAGGGGGATATTGAGGATTTACCCCTTCTGGAGAGCTTGTTTGCCCAGCACCGGTTCACTGCGGTGCTGAATCTCGCCGCGCGGGCGGGGGTGCGCTACAGCATGGAGAATCCGCACGTGTACATGACCACCAATGCGCACGGAACGCTGAATCTTCTGGAGTGCATGCAGAAATATCAGGTCAGGAAAATCGTGGCCGCCTCCACCTCCTCCCTTTACGCCGGACAGGAGATGCCCTTTGTCGAGACCCTGCCGGTGAACACCCCGATTTCCCCCTATGCCGCCTCCAAAAAAGCGGCGGAGGTGATGGCCTACACCTACCACAAACTTTACGGAATCGATGTGTCGGTCTGCCGCTACTTTACGGTGTTCGGACCGGCCGGGCGTCCGGATATGTCCCCCTTCCGCTTTATCAAATGGATTGATGAAGGGACTCCGATCACCCTGTATGGCGACGGCAGTCAGAGCCGTGATTTCACCTATGTCGATGACATTGCCAGAGGAACCATTGCGGCCATGAAAGAGGTGGGGTACGAAATTTTCAACCTGGGCGGAGGCAACAATCCCATCACCATCACCGCGATGATTCAGGCCTTTGAACAGCAGCTGGGCAAAAAAGCGGTCATCGATCAAAAACCCTTTCACAAAGCCGACATGAAAGAGACCTGGGCCAACATCGACAAAGCCAAATCTCTTCTGGGATGGGAACCGCAGGTGGACCCCTACGAAGGTTTCCGCCG
>JBMTJR010000261.1:0-3419 GCA_049438565.1 Kiritimatiellia bacterium | reverse complement strand
CTGAAAATGATGCGGACCATCAATTTCGATTCCCTGCTTATTTTTCGTATCGAGAAAATCGACTTCCATAAAGCTCTGTCCGGCGAGAGGGATAGGGAGTTTTACGTTAAGTTGAAACCGGTCTTTGGTGGCAGCCAGACTTTGCAAACGTGGATATAAGAAGGCTTCGCTTCGGCTGCGTGCCCTTTCGACTCCGACTTTTTTTCCCAAGTCGTTTGTTTCAGTCACGTTGACAAATAATTCTGCAAGCACTGAATCTACCCCATCCCGTATGAGACGCAGCACGCTGGCGGAGTATTGCTTTTTCCAACCTGTATCTACGGGTAGCGGCACTTCGATCGGCCATCCGGGAATTGCACTGGCCGGCATGAGGATGGTGTAACCCAAACGTTCATATTCCCGGCAGCGCCGATCAAACATCCGGTCTTCCATGGTTTCGGTTAAGAGCCAAGTGCCCAGTTTTCGGGCCAGGTTTGCAGGAACGGCATCTTTAAAGAAAATCCACAGATGCGCCCCATTTCCGGAACGGGATCTTTCCAAAAACGCGGGGACACTATTTTTCAAACAGGTGTTTTGCAATGCACGGGCATCCTCCTGCCAGCCTTCTTTATCCAAATCGATCGCGAGAAAATAACAGGTTTCATCCAGCAACATGGGATAAATGCCCATGACAAAAGGCTGATCTTTCTCATCTTTCCCCATGAGGTGACATCTGACCACCTCTTCGGATATCGGAATGAAGGCTTTGTGGGGACAGTTAGCGCATTTGATGCGGGGTTTTTCGCAGATGCCCCGGACCCACTCGTTCCGGCAGGCAGGGGCATAGCCGTTTTTTCCGCTTAGCCGGTTTTCAAAACGTTTTGCAAAGACATCCTCACGTCCTCGAAATCTCGATTGGAAACGTTTTATTTTTTCCTCTAGTGAAGATTGCTGTGTGCACATGAAGCAAAGAGGTGCGTAAACGTTTTAAGGGAGATTAGGTTCGATATCGTTGCGCTGCTTTGGCTAGAAGATCATCTGCAGTAAATAAAACCGCATGGTGTTGGATGGCCAGATACAGGTACGTGGCATCGTAGGAGGAAAGGTTTTCATGGTAGGCAAGTTTCAGGATCTCCAAAATGGATTCGGAGGTTTCGATTTCCTTTAAAGGAAGGTTTCTCCAGAGGCACATGAGTTCAAAAGCCTCACATTCTTTTAGTTCACCCCGGTTGATTTTTTTCAGCAGAACGGAGGCCGCTTCCACCCAAATCAGGCTTGGAACTAACGCCGTAGAGACTCCCCGATCCAGCTCGGCCATAAATGTCTCCATTCCATCCGGCAGTGGGCCATCCGGGATATAAAATCGAATCAGGGCGGAGGTATCCAATACCGCAATCAACGGTTCCGGTCCTCTCGAATGTCTTCCACCACGCTGCGGGCCGCAGGCCTGCCTCTAAATTTCACCCGGTACTTCGCCGCTTCTTCACAGATCTTCCCATGGACCACTTCACTTTCCCGCTGAAGGATCATCCGCAATTGTTCCTGCATGCTGCGATGTTGCAGCTTGGCCAAATCAGAGATCGACTTATACACTTCATCCGGCACATTCCGTATGGTCAATGTTTTCATAATAATCGCTTGTTAACACCAATGCATGCATTTTGCAAGCACCTCTGCTGTAAATCCTATCCAACTTCTCCATTATGATTCCGCCTGAATGCGGATGAGGACAGCGCGGCGGCGGCGGCTTTGGCTTCGGCCGCGCGTTTGCTGGGCGCGATGCCGCGGGCGATTTCGATTCCGTCGATATACACGGCGGCCTCGTATTCGCGCTCGTGGGCAGGTCCGATTTCCTGGAGGATTTTATAAACAGGGGCAACACCGCCTTGGGATTGCACGGCTTCCTGCAGACTGCCTTTGGGATTGTCCTTGCTGACCTGAATTTCTTTTTCCCGGAGCAGCTCATCGAGTTTGGGCTCGAAATGTTTTTTGAAAAATTTCCGGCAGGCTTTCATGCCGCCGTCCTGAAAAATGGCCCCGATGACTGCTTCCACCGCATCGGCGAGGTTGGACTCGCGCTCCGCCCCGCCGGACTGGGTTTCCCCTTTACCCAGAAAGAGCTGAGCCCCGATTTCCCATTCGTTGCCGAGGGCAGCCAGGCCGCTGCGGCTGGTGATCATGCTGCGGAACTTGGTCATCGATCCCTCATCCAGTTCCGGCCGGATATCGTAGAGGTATTCGGCGCTGAGCAGACCGATGACGGCATCGCCGAGAAATTCCAGGCGTTGATTGTCCGGCATCTTCTGCGCGTCCTGTTCATGCCGGTAGCTGGGATGAATCAGAGCGATTTCCAGCCACTGTTTCTTTTTGAATCGGTAATGGATTTGTTTTTGAAACGATTTGAAGTCTTTTGTGCGCATAACTCAGGCCCGGGGATGAAAAGAGCGGTGCACCTGTTTCAGGCGCTGCTGGTCCACATGGGTGTAAATCTGGGTGGTGGAAATGTCGGCATGCCCCAGCATTTCCTGAATGGTCCGCAGGGGGGCGCCGGCGGAGAGCAGGTGACTGGCGAAACTGTGCCGGAGACTGTGGGGGTGGACGCCGTGGGGAAGGCCGGCCTCCAGGGCCAATTGACGGATCAATTGCCAGAGCCGGGCCCGGGTGAGGGCTTTCCCGTTCACGGAGAGGAAAACGGTCTGACCGGCATCCCGCTCATTATGAATCAGGGTGGGTCTGTCGCTTTCGATATATGCCTGTACCAGTTTGGCGGAGCTTTTGGCCACCGGCACCAGGCGTTCTTTTCGGCCCTTTCCCCGGATGCGGAGATACCCCTCGGGAAAATGAAGCTGGGAGAGCTGAAGATTCACCAGTTCGCTGACCCGCAGACCGCAGGCATACATGAGCTCCAGCATGGCCCGGTCCCGCCGTCCGATCACGCTTTTTTTGTCGGGGGCTTTGAGCAGCCGGTCCACTTGTTCCGGAGAAAGAATTTCCGGAAGATTTCTCCAGAGTTTGGGGCTGTCCAGACATTCCGTGAGATCCGTACCGATCAGTCCCTCGGTACTCAAAAACCGGAAAAACATTTTCAGCGCCACCAGACGGCGGGCAATAGTGGAGGGTTTCAGGCCGTCTTTCCGGCCCTGCATCAGAAAAGCGGTGAACCGGCCCCGGTTTACCTGGTCCAGATTCTTCCGTTCCTCCGGAGTAAGCCATGCGTAAAAAGCCTGCAGGTCCCCGGCATAGGCACGGCCGGTTTCAGGCGACAGACCCCGTTCAATCAGGATGGAGTCAATAAACAGTGTGATGTATTCCTGCACGGTTTTTCAGGGTCGGTTTGTTTGCGCGAGGAAACGTTTCCTGAGCTCCGGGTCGCCGGGAAGGTCCCGCACCTGATAACCCAGCGAATGAATTTTATGCACCAGATTCATGTCCGCAAGATT
>JBMTJR010000260.1:0-3431 GCA_049438565.1 Kiritimatiellia bacterium | reverse complement strand
CATGCTGCTGTCAACCTGTCCGCCGATCCGGTGGATAAGCTGATTGACCTCATGGGCAAAATCTTTCGCCTGACGCTGCGATTCCTGCGCTTTACGGAGTTTGCTCGCGGAAACCATTTTCATGGTTTTCGTGATCTTACTCGTGTTTTTCAGGCTCGAGATTTTGCGGTTATAATCTTTGATACTGGGCATGAGGGTCTTCTTTTAACCTGTGCAAAGTTCAGTTGCGGGACTTCTTGAACTCCTCGAGCAGATTCTTGAGCTTCTCCTCCAGTTCGTCGGTCAGCGCTTTCTGCTGCTCCAGTTCCCGTGAGAAATCGGCATAGGTGGAGTCCAGAGCATCGTTGAGATCGTAACCGAACTGGATGACATCCGCGACCGGCACATCGTCGAGATATCCCCGGGTTCCGGCGTAGATCATCACAATCTGTTTCACCACACTCAAAGGCTGATGCACGCCCTGCTTGATCACCTGCATCAGACGCTGGCCGCGTTCCAGCTGACGGCGGGTCCCGGCATCCAAATCGCTCGCAAACTGTGAGAAAGCTGCAAGTTCCCGATACTGGGCCAGATCCAGACGCAGCGTTCCCGCCACTTTTTTCATGGCTTTTATCTGAGCGTCGCCCCCTACCCGGGACACAGAGATTCCGGGGTTGATCGCGGGACGCTGACCGGAATTGAACAGGTCACTTTCAAGGAAGATCTGTCCGTCGGTGATCGAAATCACGTTGGTGGGAATATATGCGGAAACATCACCGCCCTGCGTCTCGATAATCGGCAGCGCAGTCAGGGAACCGGCCCCCATGGCATCACTCATTTTCGCAGAGCGTTCCAGCAACCGGCTGTGCAAATAGAAAATGTCTCCGGGATAGGCCTCACGTCCGGGAGGACGGCGGAGCAACAGGGAGAGCTGACGGTAGGCCTGCGCCTGTTTGGTTAAATCGTCATAAATGATCAGAGCGTGTTTGCCGTTGTCCCGGTACTCCTCGGCCATCGCGGTTCCTGAATAGGGGGCCAGGAACTGCATGGCGGCGGGATCGGAAGCGGTGGCAGCCACGACAGTGGTGTATTCCATCGCACCATGTTTTTTCAGAGTCTCCACCACCTGAACCACCGTGGAGCGTTTTTGTCCGATCGCCACGTAGAAGCAGTGTACATCCTGACCGCGCTGGTTGATGATGGTGTCAATCGCCAAAGCGGTTTTTCCGGTCTTCCGGTCTCCGATAATCAGCTCACGCTGACCACGTCCGATAGGGGTGAGCGCATCAATGACTTTAATCCCGGTCTGCATCGGCTCATGCACGTCTTTGCGTTCAATGATGCCGGGGGCTTTGAGTTCGATAAAGCGGGTGGTGCTGCCTTTGATGGCGGGGCCGCCGTCAATCGCCACACCCAGCGCATCGACCACACGGCCGCAGAGTTCATCTCCGGCCGGAACCGAGGCGATGGTTTTGGTGCGCTTGACCTCGTCCCCTTCATTCACCTGGGTGTCATCTCCGAAGAGCGCAATCCCCACGTTGGTTTCCTCCAGGTTGAGGGCCATTCCCACAAGACCGGTTTTGGTGAACTCCACCAGTTCCCCGGCCATAACGCCGGAAAGGCCGTGCACACGGGCAATCCCGTCTCCCACACTGAGAACAGAACCAACCTCAAAGCGTTCTGGGCCGGCATCAAGATGTTTTAATTGGTCGCGGAGGATGGAAGCCACCTCATCGGGCTGAATGTCGATGGACATAGAATCGTTCCTTACTTAGGCGTTAATCACGTTACGTTTAAAAGTTTCAAGTTTGGTGGACAGACTGTAATCCTCCACCTGGTCCCCGATATAGAGCCGGAATCCTCCGATCAGACGATCGTCGACTGCATGGCTGAACTGAATCTGTTTGCCGGTTCGCGCCTTGAGTTTTTCTCCCAGGGCTTTTTCCTGATCGGAACTCATTGCGGTGGCGGAGACCACCCGGACCGGGAGAATTCCCTGTTCGACCTGCAGGAATTCAATTCCCAGCTGCACGATTTCCGGGAGGAAACTCAGACGCTCCCGGGCAATCAGGAGTTTAAACAGATTCTGCGTGAGCGGAAATGCAGTGTTGCCGAAGATCCGGTCAAGCCCCTCCTGCTGCTGCTCGGGAGACAGCAGAGGGTGGGCCACAAATGCCGCGAAGTCTTCCGACCCCTTCAGCAGGTGATCCAGGGCCAGCAGATCCCGGTGCAAAGGCTCCAGAGAGCCGGATTCCCGGGCCACATCCAGCAGAGCGGACGCATATCGTTTCGCGACAGAGGACATCTGGGCTTACATCTCCGCAATCAGTTGAGAGGCGAGCGCTTTCTGGGCTTTTTCGTCCATTTGCTGACGAAGAAGTTTCTGCGCCATCTCAACCGCGAGTTCCGCAGAGTAGGTCCGAAGTGTGTTTTCGGCCTTGCCCCGCGCGGAGGCGATTTCCCGGTTCGCGTTTTCACGCAGAATCTGGGCCTCCTCTTTCGCTTTGTTTTCCAGCACCCTGCCCGCCTCCCGGGCGGCTTCCCGCCCGGAATCGATCATCCCGCGGACCTGCTCCTCGGTTTCTTCCAGCTTGGACTGCACCGTGGATTCGAGGTTGGCGAGCTCTCGCTCCAGACGATCCGCATTGGCCAGAGACTGTTCAATCTCTTCTTCACGCTTGTCCAAACCATCAAGGATGGGGCCGAATGCGTATTTTTTGAGAATGAAAGCCGCCACCATGAAGATGGTCAGAAACCAGAAAAACATCGCACCGCTGACCGCACTGGATCCGCTGTGCTCCGCGCCGGCGGCCTCATGGGAGACCGGCACTTCAATGTGCTGACTGGTGGAAGGTTCGGTAAGTTGTTCCATGGAGAGACCTGACTGCAGGGGATGCTGCAGAATTACTTACCAACCGCAATGATACAAATCACCGCACAGAACAGCGCAACCCCTTCGATCAGCGCCGCGGCGATAATCATCATGGTCTGAAGTTTGGCCTGCAGTTCAGGTTGACGGGCCGAGCTTTCGAGAGCGGCGGCGGCGACTTTAGAAATTCCAATGGCGGCGCCCAGTGTGACCAGGCCGGCTCCAAGAGCAGAGAATACAGCAGCGTTTGCGAACATGACAGTTACCTTTGTGGGTTAATTACAGTTAGTTGACAGTTGAAAAATGTCAGTGCTCCGGATGAAGCATCTGACCAATGAAAATTGCGGAAAGCATGACAAAAATATAGGTCTGCAGGAAAGCCACCAGGATTTCCAGAAAGAAAACGAACAGCCCCAGACCAATCGCCGGGAGGGCATAGGCTCCGTAGATGACCGTCATTCCAATCATGGCAAACAAAACGATGTGACCGGCCAGCATATTGGCGAAGAGCCGGATCGCCAGCACCAGGGTTTTAATGAACAATCCCCAAAGAACCACACAAAATACTCAATACCATATACTA
>JBMTJR010000259.1:0-3456 GCA_049438565.1 Kiritimatiellia bacterium | reverse complement strand
GAGCCCACCGCCTCCGGCCGACAGTTTTCTGAAACGTAGCGGACCATCAATCCGGGCCAGCCCGCGTCGGAAAACAGCAGGTTGCTCCCTTCCCCGATCAACAGCGCCGGCAGTCCCTCCCGGTGAAGAAGGCCGCGGAGAATTTCCAGTTGCCGGGGATCCTCACAGCACACCAGAGCCTGCAGGGGGCCGCCCAGTTGGAAGGTTCCCAACTCCGAAAGGGATTTTCCGAACTCCACCCGGAATCCGGCTTTTTGCAGCGCGGGGGCAATCATTTCCGGCGGAACGGCAGAGAGCATGATTCAGCGGGTGATCCAGACCAGACTGTAAATCACCACTGCGCTGACAATCAGCAGAAAAACCAGCCGGTTCCGGTGCACATTCAGATGCGATCCGCTGTCCATCGGCCGAAGATCCTTTTCTGTTCCCAGGGCAAAATAATTGGTGAACTGCGCGTGATTCCGGGAATCCCGGGTGGGGGCCTGCAAACCGTCGGGTCCAAAGCTCTGACGGTTCATTTTCAGTTTTTTTCCGCGTTTGTTCTGACCCAGAGCCCAGCTGAACAAGCCCGTGAACACGGATACATGTGCGACATCCGGCTGAACGTAACGCTGCTCACGGCGGAGAGGCGCCTCTTTGGGCATGGTCTTCACAATCCGCCGTCTGCTCTCCGCACTTTCGGAGAAAGTGGAGCTGGAGTTTGCAGAGGGAGGATGAAGAATCATAGGCCTCTATCTTAAGGTCCCGAACCCGCACCCGTCAAGATCCAAACCACCGCCAGAGCCGATAATCCGCAGAGCAACGCAATGGGGAGCCCCACCGCAAAGCCCACTTTGAGCCAGAAGGCGAATCCCTGGACGGGGAAGAGGTCCTCTGCGGACTCCTGCTCACTGTTCCAGTCCATGGCATCCAGTCGGGCCAAAGATTTTTTAAACTGAATCCGAACTCCTTTCACCACGTCCGAGGCGTGACTGAGTTTTTGATCAAACACCTCTTCATCCCATCCGCCCTCCTCCAGCTCCTCCAGCTGCTGTTCGAGACGGCTGAAAAGATTCCGGCTGTTCTGATAGAGTTCCTGCAACTGCGAAACCCTGACCTCTTCCTTATCCAGTAACAGCAGACACTGATGCAGCCTGCGGCTCAGCTCCTGCTTTTCGGTCACATACTGTTCCTGACGCTGACGCAGACTTTCAAGCGTCTGTTTCCGTTTCAGCAGGCTTTCCTGCTGCTGATGCAGGGACTGAAGCTCGCGGGCGGTGTCTGCCACCTCCTGCTCCAAATGCTCCCGCTGACGCTGCAACTGACCCAGACGGCTGCGGGAAGCCGTTTCCTCCGCTTCAAAATCCGGCCGGGGAATCCGCGGGGCCTGCAGATCCGAATCAATAAAATCAGTCTGCCGTGAACTATTCATTCGGAATTACCAGCACCGTGCCCAGCCGCAGGGCATTCTGATTGGGAATTTTTTCGCGGTTCGCGTCGTAAATCATCCGCCATTTCGAGGCCTCCCCGTACATTTTCTGGGAAATCCGGCTCAGCGTGTCTCCCCGCTGCACGGTATAAGTTCTCACCGTGGATTCCACCGCCCGGACGGAATCCGGTGGCGGCTGGGTCTCCCCACTCCGCAGACGACGGATTTCCTCCAGCAACACCAGCTTCTCCCGGGCCCATTCGGGCGGGGGCTGATCCCCCTCGCCGCCCTGCTGCCGTCTCAACTGCTGAAGATGCACCTGCGCCTCGGCCAGTTTCTGCTCGGACGCATTCAGACGGGTCTGCAACTCCAGTATCCGCTGTTCGGGACTTTCCGCTCCGTCCTGCAGAAGAACCGGCCCAACCCCTGCGGCCAGACGCAGCCGTTCATCCGCCACCACCTGACGGATAATCTCCGCTTTTTCACTCTCCGGACGCATCTCCAGATAGCTTTGAAAATGGTACAGGGCTTTGATGGATTCATTGTTCGACTGATAAAGCATCCCCAACTGCAGATGGGTCAGGGCAAAATCAGGATGTTTGTGCATAAACGAAAGCAACAACGCCTCCGCACCCTCCAAATCCTGCATTCGCACCAGCTCCCGGGCCTCCACCAGGGTGGGATGCTCTTTTTCTGTGAGGTCGGAACCCTGATATTGGGTACAGGCACTCAGGAGGAGAATGGAGAACGGAATCAGCAGGAGAACTCGCATAAATCCGACATATCCTGCCCACCTCTTCCCCGCAAGTGAAAAGGTGGAAAACGGAATGCCGAACCAGGAGACTACAACAAAAAAGCCCCGCAGCGAACTGCGGGGCTTTCCAGAGGTCGGTAGACCGGATGATTACATCATGCCGCCCATACCGCCCATTCCTCCCATTCCGCCCATGTCGGGAGCACCGCCGCCACTGTTCTTCTCGGGAAGATCAGCGATCATGCACTCCGTGGTGAGCAGCAGAGAAGCGATGGAGGCCGCATTCTGCAGCGCAGAACGGGTCACCTTGGCCGGATCGATGATCCCGGCTTTCACCAGGTCGGTGAAAGTTCCAGTGGCCACATCGTATCCGGTGTTGCCTTTGGATTCTTTCACTTTCTCGACCACGATGGCGCCTTCACCACCGGCATTGGCCACCAGCTGACGCAGGGGCGCTTCGCAGGCTTTGGCGATAATCGCCGCACCAATCGCCTCTTCGCCTTCCAGACCAAGGTCCGCCAGCGCAGACTGGGCCCGCAGCAGAGCGGTTCCACCGCCAGCCAC
This sequence comes from Kiritimatiellia bacterium, assembly GCA_049438565.1. GTDB lineage: Bacteria > Verrucomicrobiota > Kiritimatiellia > SS1-B-03-39 > UBA6053 > UBA6053. Next base: position 730 of record JBMTJR010000259.1, on the reverse strand, counting down.
GATTCCTTCTTCCACTGCGGCGCGGGTTGCGTGCAGCGCGTCTTCCACCCGGGCTTTCTTTTCCTTCATCTCGGTTTCGGTTGCAGCGCCCACATTGATCACCGCAACTCCGCCGGCCAGCTTGGCCAGACGCTCCTGCAGTTTCTCACGGTCATAGTCAGAGGAGGTTTCATCGATCTGACGTTTGATCTGTGCGATGCGGCCCTGGATTCCTTCAGAGGATCCGGCACCTTCCACGATGGTGGTGGATTCTTTGTCGATGGTCACGCGTTTGGCGGAGCCGAGGTCGTCAATGCCCACGTTTTCGAGTTTGATGCCGAGGTCTTCGGTGATGCAGCGTCCGCCGGTCAACACCGCGATGTCTTCCAGCATGGCTTTGCGGCGGTCACCGAATCCGGGAGCTTTCACCGCGGCGGCGTTCAGGGTGCCGCGCAGTTTGTTCACCACCAGGGTGGCCCGCGCTTCGCCTTCGATGTCTTCGGCAATGATCAGTAGCGGACGGCTGGTTTTCGCCACGCTCTGCAGCAGAGGCAGCAGATCCTGCAGGCTGCTGATTTTCTTTTCGAAGATCAGGATGTAGGGATCCTCCAGCACTGCCTCCATGGCTTCCATATCGGTGCACATGTAGGGGGAGAGATATCCTTTGTCGAACTGCATCCCTTCCACCACGTCGAGCGTGGTTTCAATGGATTTGGCCTCTTCCACGGTGATGGTGCCGTCTTTGCCGACT
>JBMTJR010000258.1:0-3486 GCA_049438565.1 Kiritimatiellia bacterium | reverse complement strand
GTCCAGCCCCCGCATTCAAACGTCTCTCCCCCCGACAGAGAAAACAGCGGCGGATTCAGGCTCTCATACAGGGGATGAGAGAGATCCGCTGCCGCCACTCCGATCCGCTCCGGCGGCATCCAGCGAAGCACCTGCGCCGCGCCGCCAATGTGATTCCGGTCCGGATGGGTGAGCAGCAGACCCGCAATCCGGTCCACACCCTGCGCCTGCAAGGTCCGCACCACCTGATCGCCACTCCAGGCGGAACCACTGTCCACCAGCACAATTCCCTCGCCGGGAAGCCGGAACCAGACCGACTGCCCCCGGTCGGTCTCCATCACCCCCAGCGTCGGCCGCCGGAAATCCATCCAGGCCCCGGCGGCGGCATAGACCCCTAGTCCCAGCAAAAATCCGACTGCCCATTTTCTCTTTTCCGGCCAGCGCCACAGCGCAAACAGACCGGCATAAAAAGCAAAAAGCATCCATAGAGGCGGGGCTTTCACCCACTGGGTTCCTCCGGGAAGGGTCTCCAGGAAATCCACCCATTGGAGCAGCAAAGCGGCGCTCCATCTTGCCGGAAGAAACAGTGCCGCCGAGAATTCCGCCGGGAATCCCACAAACAACAGGGCCGGAAACCCGGTCGCTAAGAGGAGAAAAACCAGAGGCACTGCCAACAGATTCCCCAGCACCCCCACCGGGGAAAACAAATGAAACACCCTCGCGGTCAAGGGCGCGGAAACCATAAAACACAAAAGACTGACCACCAGGGCGCCCTGCACTCGGGGCCAGAGAACCTGATGCCGGAACTGTCGGAAGGGATCCAGAGGCGCCCAGGGATCCGGGGCAAACCACGCCCGCACCTGATCGGAAAAGAAAGTGCCGAAAGCAAGCAGGCTGCCCACCAGCAGGAAAGAATACTGAAATCCCAGATCATAAATCTGCGCGGGGGCGGTTCCCAGAATCAGGATGACGGCCAGGGCAAAGGCGTTTTCAATCTTTGCCCGACGGTACAGCGGCATGCTGCAGAGCAGAACCGCTATCATCACCAGCGCCCGCAGCGCACTGGCCCGCAATCCGGTGTAGAGCGTAAAGAGAATCAGCAGAGGCAACACCCAAAGCGGAATCCAGCGTGGAGAAATCCCCATCCAGCGTCCGAAAAACAGCAGAATTCCGCAAAGCAAGCCCAGATGCAGTCCGGAAACCGCGAAGATATGCACCAGTCCGGTGCGGACAAACATCTGCAGCGTCTCCCGGTCCATCTCATTCCGCCGTCCCAGCAGCAAAGCCTGCAGCGTGCCCGAAATCCGGGCATCTCCACCGCAGGCCCGGTCAATCCCGGCCGCCAGCTTCTCCCGCACCCCGAAAATGGACGACAGCATCCATCCGGCCGGGTTTCCCGCAATCGACTGGAGGGCACCGGGATCCGGACGCAACACGCCCTGCGCGCGGAACAGTCCGACATAACTGTGATTCCCCGGACGCAGTACCCCGTAGGTCTCCCAGTTGCTCCCAATCCGGAAATCGGGCGCCTCCAGGGCCGGAAGGCGGAGCTGAAGTCTTCCCGCCGCATCCTGCCACTGCCCCGCGAGATACACTTCGTTCACCCGCACCGGCACCCAGATCTCGGCGGACCCATCCTCCTTTTCTATCCGGGTCTGATCCCCCCGGACCTGAAAGCGCAGACGCACCGAGCGGGTCTCCGGACTCAACTGCCGCCGCAAATCCGTGGGGCCGGGACTTCCCCGCCAGAAAACCCAGAGCAGACAAAGCAGAAAGACGACCGCCGGGCTCCGGGTCTGTCGAAACAGGATCAAAGCGGACAGCCCGGCAACTCCCGCCATCACCAGAGGGGAGCTGAAGTCCAGCCAGGGCAGCAGCGCTGCGGCGGCCAGCATGCAGGCGGCAAGTCCCGGCAGTTTCACGGACTTTTACTGTACAGAGAGATGGAGAGGAAAATGCGGTCCGACATGCCAGGCCTGTTCCAGAGCGCGGCTGACCAGTTCCCGGGACTCCCGCACCGCATCGGTGAGCAGCATCCCTTTTGCGATCATGGCGGTGAGCGCCGCCGAGTAGGTGCATCCCGCCCCGTGGGTCTGAATCACTTTCAGCCGGGTATGCTCAAATTCGGTGATTTCGCCCTCATCGCAGAGCACATCGACCAGAAGCTCTCCGGGAAGTCCTCCGCCGGTGGCCACACAGGCGATATCATACCGTTCGGAAATGGTCTGCGCCGCCTTGCGCAAATCCTCCAGAGATCCAATGGGGAACCCGGCGAGAATTTCACATTCATGCACGTTCGGGGTGACCACGCGGGCGACCGGCAGCAGACATTCTTTCAGCGCCTCCACCGCATCCGCCTCCAGCAGCCGGACCCCGGTGGAGGAAATCATCCGGGGATCCACCACCAGAATCGGAATTCCGCAGTCCTGATCGGCCTCCGCCACCATCTCCACCAGTTCCCGGGTCGGAAGCAGTCCGGTTTTGGCGGCGGAAATCGGAAATCCGTCGCTGACGGCCAGGATCTGCTCTTTGACCAGATCCGCAGGCAGCGCATGCATCCGCCGGAACTCCGTGGGCGTCTGGGCGGTCACCGCGGTGATTGCGCAGGTGCCGAAAACATCCAGCACCGAAAACGTTTTTAAATCGGCCTGAATCCCGCTGCCCGCTCCGCTGTCGGAACTGGCGATGCTGAGAACAACCGGCACATCTGAGTTGATAAAGTCAAAAGCTGTCATTGCACAAACCTAGTCCTGCGTTTTCAGGAGGTCGAGTTCTTTCACGCGCGGATTCCAGATGACCGCATCCGCATCACCAAAGGGTTCAAAGCGGCCCTCCAGAATCTGCAGACCGCACCAGGCACAGATCAGCGCATCCAGTTTGTCCTCCACCGCTTTGATTTCACGGACCGGTGAGGCCGGCGGTAACGCTTCGATCCCGGTCCCTCCGATAAAAATTTCTCCGAGTCGGCATCGGATCTGTTCCAGATTTTTGAGCAGCATTTCCCGGCGCTCTGTCCGGGACAACTCCGGCCAGTAACGGGAAACCCGACTGATTTTGTAAGGAAAGCGCTTCGGAATCCGTAAAAGTTTAAGCAGGGCGCTGTGCGGATAGACTTCCGCAAAACCCGGCCCGGAAGACGGGAGTTCCGTCAGACACCGATATCCTGATCCATGAAGCTGCTGAATCAATTTCCATCCCCACTCCCCCGGCATGCGGGGGTTGGGACTGTGCACCGGACAGCCAAAGCGGCTGAAAGCCCGGGTGGTGGCGCGGTCCGCCTCCCGGAATCCGGTGACCGGACGGTCCGCCACCGGCATATCCACCGCGATGAGGCCGGGCTGCCAGATTTCAAGCAAACGGCTGAGTTCCCTTTCCATCGCCTCTTCTCCCTGCGGCGTGGACGCACAGCACATGACCCGCCAGCCCTCGCCGTCTTTTTTAATCACACTCCAGGCCCCCGTTCCTCCGGAGGTCCAGGCCGCATCCCATCCCATTACACAGTTCGTA
>JBMTJR010000257.1:0-3486 GCA_049438565.1 Kiritimatiellia bacterium | reverse complement strand
TGTTTTCCAGATTGGCCTCGTTGTGTTTCTCGCGGTAACTCACCAGGTCTCTAAGGGTAAAGCCGTCGTGACAGCACACAAAATTGACCGATTTGCAGGCCCCCAGCGGTTCCCCTCCGTAGAGATCCTCGCTTCCAAGTAACCGGGTGGCGAAATTGGAAAGCTGGCCCGGTTCTCCGGACCAGAACCGGCGGACACCGTCCCGGTATTTCCCGTTCCATTCCGGCCAGCGGGGGGAGGGGAAGTTCCCCACCTGATAGGCACCGGCGGCATCCCAGGCCTCGGCAATCATTTTCACGCCCCGGAGGATGGGATCCTCGTCAATCGCCTGAATCAGCGGCGGTTTCTCCAGCAGCTCCCCGTCCCGGTCCCGGCAGAGAATCGAGGCCAGATCGAAACGGAATCCGTCCACATGATATTCCATGACCCAGTGCCGCAGGCTGTCCAGAATCAGGTTCATCACCACCGGATGATTGCAGTTGACCGTGTTCCCGCAGCCGCTGAAATTCATGTGGGTGCCGGTATCCGGCTCGAGCAGGTAATAGACCTCTTCTCCAAGAATTTTAAAATGGATATTCTGGCCGGAGTTTCCGCCTTCGGAGGTGTGGTTATAAACCACATCCAGAATCACCTCCATCCCGGCGGCGTGAACGGCTTTGACCAGCGCTTTGAATTCATCAATCTGCTGACCCTGATTGCCGGAGGCGCAGTAGCGGCTCATGGGGGAGAAAAAATTCTGGGTGCTGTATCCCCAGTAATTCCGAAGCCGGGAGCGGGTATCGTTCTGGTGATAATACTCCATTTCATCAAACTCATAAATGGGGAGCAGTTCGATGCTGGTGACGCCCAGGCCTTTGATGTAGGGAATTTTTTCGATAAAACCCGCGTAGGTTCCGGGATGAGCCACCCCGCTGCCCGGACCGGCGGTCATTCCGCGGATATGGGCCTCGTAGATAATCATTTGCTCCCAGGGAATCTGCGGCGCGGTATCCGCCCCCCAGTCGAAAGTGGAATGCGTGATCACGCCTTTGGGAAAAGCTTTCCCGGTATGAATGGGTTCACCGGGCTGACGGATCAGACTGTGTCCCCACTGTTCCGGACCCGCCACTGCGACCGCATAGGGATCCTGCACATACTGATTCCGGGGCAGGGGGCTGTCTTTCCGGTTCACCCGCCACACATAACACCAGCCCGCTTTCACACCGGGAACACTCACGCTCCACAAATCCCCGAAACGGTGCTCCTCCGGATTCAGATGCACCTCCCGGATGGGACGGAGATCATTCGGGTGTTCAAACAGATAGAGATCCAGAGTGTCTGCCTCCCGGCACCAGAGCGTAAAGCGGCAGTGATCGCTCTGGAGCTGGGCTCCGAGTTTGTGATACGGGGCGAGATTCTGGGCGTAAAGATGAGTGGTGGTCATTTGCGACATGCCGGGTACCTAAGAGATTTTTTTGGAATCTGTCACGTCAAACCGGAGGACAAGCTGCGGAAATTCCCCGCAACTTTTTTAGAGATTTTTCCCGGTTGTCTGTTGCCAAGAACCCGTGAAGGGGCTAGATCATAACCTGAGAACTTTGAGGGTCCCTTTCCCGGGGAGGTCTTGAAGTGGTCGCCGGTTCAGGTGATCCGGCGGATGGAAACCGAATGTAAAACGAGGGAGACCTAAAATGGAAGATTCAATAGCCACAGAGAAAGTTCAAATCGAACGCAAACAGTTTTTCTTCGATCTGCGTGAAAATCAGCGGGGGATCCTGCTGAGAATCACCGAAGAAGTCCGCGGACACCGCGACACCATTATCGTGCCGGCCACCGGCCTCAAGGATTTCAGTGAGGCGCTGAAACGTATGATCGAAGTCATCGATGAGGAGGGGCTGGACCCCACCGATCCCACCTCTGAAGAAGAGGATGGATTCTATGATGACGACATTCCCAACGAAGACGATGAGGTGGAGGAAGAGGACGAGGACTACTGAGTCCGCTTTCAGCCGATCAAGGAAAAGCCCGGGCGCAACCCGGGCTTTTTCTGACACTCCCGCGATAAAACTTTGCGTTGTTTTCCCCTATGATGCGAACCCTTGACACCCCGGTGCTGGTGATCGGGACCGGAATTGCCGGATTGAAAGCCGCGCTTTCCATTGCCGATTTCCGCAAAGTGATTCTGACCACCAAACGCAGCGCGGATATTTCCAGCAGCGACTGGGCCCAGGGGGGAATCTCCTGTGTGATGGATCCGGGGGACAGTTTTGAAGCGCATATCGATGATACCCTCTCCACCGGTTCCGGACTTTGTGACGAGGATGCGGTGGAGGCCATTATCCGCGGAGGACCGGAGGGGATTCGGGACCTGGAGAGGCTGGGGGTGGTGTTCGAAAAACACGGCGGCCCCCGGAATGATTACGACCTGGGAAGGGAAGGCGGCCACAGTCACCGCCGTGTGCTCCATGCGGGCGATATTACAGGTCACGAAGTGATTCTGCAATTGGTGCGGGCGGCCATGCAGCATCCCAATATCCAGGTGCTGGAGCATGTGATGGCGATCGATCTGGTCACCAGTGGCTGGTTGAAGGAGCCCGGGATCAACACCTGTATCGGTGCATATTTTCTGGACAGTCAGCGGGGGGAAGTGTTCGCGGTCCGTGCGGAACATACCGTGCTGGCCACCGGCGGCGCCTGCAAAGTGTATCAGTACACCTCCAATCCCGATGTGGCGACCGGTGACGGAATTGCCATGGCCTGGCGGGCGGGGCTGCCGGTGAAAAACATGGAAATGGTGCAGTTCCATCCCACCTGTCTTTTTCACCGCAAGGCCAAATCCTTTCTGATCAGTGAAGCGGTTCGGGGAGAGGGGGGGATCCTGGTGAACGCGCAGGGAGAACCCTTTGTGGAGGCGTTTGATCCGCGGGGATCGCTGGCTCCCCGCGATGTGGTGGCGCGGGCGATTGACCATGAGATCAAACGCAGCGGCGCCCAGTGTGTGTATCTGGATATCACGCACAAACCGGCGGAATTTCTGCAAAGTCGGTTTCCCAATATTTACGGACGCTGTTTGGAGCTTGGATTTGATATGGCCAAAGAGCGGATTCCGGTGGTTCCGGCCGCGCATTATTTCTGCGGCGGGGTGGATGCGCCGGTGGATGGTTCCACCCGCATGCCGGGTCTGCATGTGATCGGAGAAGCGGCCTGCACCGGTCTGCACGGCGCAAACCGGCTGGCCAGCAACAGTCTGCTGGAGGGACTGGTGTCGGCCGGACTGCTGGCCAAACGTCTGCAGGAAATGGATGCGCCGGCCTCCGGGCCCCGGACGGTGATTCCTGACTGGGAGTCCTATCATGCGGTTCCCAGTGATGAGGCGGTGGTGGTGGAACACAACTGGAATGAGGTCCGCACCTGTATGTGGGACTATGTGGGGATTGTCCGCACCGACAAACGGCTCGAACGGGCACGCCGCCGGGTGGAGCAGGGTGAGGACGTCGTGATCATCCT
>JBMTJR010000256.1:0-3518 GCA_049438565.1 Kiritimatiellia bacterium | reverse complement strand
CGACCGGGTCCCTTGATCCTCTATTTCAGGTGGATCAACGTGGATCGGGGGTTTGCGACCCTCATAGCTTATGATGGTTTGTGGTTGAGGGGACAGGAATGTTCCTCATCCACCGATCTTCCCAAACTAAAAAGCTCTCAGGGTTCACAAGGTTTTGGGGAAGACTTTGGGGTAAAACGTTTGAACTTTCTCTTGCGGATTGGTGGGGTGGATTGTACTAATTTATCATGGGAATCCCTAAATCAAAGAACGTCACTATTAAAGAAATCGCGGCGGAATGCGGGGTTTCCCCGAGTACCGTCTCGCTGGTGCTGAATCACAGTCCAAAAATCAAAGAAAGCACCCGGGAGCGGGTTATGAAAGCGGTGGAGCGGCTGGATTATCAGCCCAACCAGATGGCGAGAAGTCTGGTTTCCCAGCAGAGCAAATGTTTGAGTGTGACTGTGCCGAATCTCACGCATGTTTTTTCGGATGTCTATTTCGGGGAAATTATCAGCGGGATTTATCAGGAGGCCAACCAGTCCGGTTACAAAATCCTGTTGGATATCGCCCAGGAAAAATTCATCGGCGACAAAGAGTATCTGAATATTCTCCGCAACCGACGCGCGGACGGAATGGTTTATATTGCGTCCACGATTGAAGACCGGTTTCTGCTGGAGTTCGAAGACCAGCCTTATCCTCTGATGCTGGTGAACCACTACTTTCCGGACACCAGTCTGAATTTTCTCAGCGTGGACTACAAAAAAGCAGCCCGTCTGGCGGCGGGTCACCTTCTGGATCTGGGGCATCGTCACATTGGACTGATTGTGGGGACAAACACATTCACGGGTTTGGACTTTCGGGATACTTTCCTGGAGATCTGTGAGCGGAGAGGGATAGAAAAGAAAGATCTGCCCTGGTGCGGCGGGAAGGACTGGGACGAGCAGGAGGGCTATGAGATGGCGAAAAAACTTTTGTCCCGGCATCCGGATCTGACTGCGATCATGGCGGGAAATGACCGTATGGCCATTGGCGCGATCCGTTATCTCAGCAATCAGGGACTGCGGGTGCCTCAGGATGTGTCAGTCATGGGAATGGATGATATTCCGTCGGCCCGCTACACCACGCCCGGACTGAGTACGCTGCATATGGACCTGTTCCGCATGGGGGAACTTTCCTGCCGCCATCTTCTGAATTTACTTGAGGGGAAAGAGGAGGAATGTCATCAATTCACCGAACCACACCTTGTTCTGCGGGAATCCACCGGGCCGGCAAAGCTCTAGACCTGACTCCGCATCCATCCCAAACAACCCAGCCTCAGGAGACCTTATGAGCCATCGTTCCTATGATTTGAACCGCCGGGGATTCACCCTGATCGAAATGCTCGTGGTGATTGCTATTATTACGGTTCTGGCGGGACTGCTTTTCCCGGCGGTCAGTAAAGGTATTCTGACCGCCAAACGAAACAAAGCGGCCGCCGAAGCGAAGTCGATTGCGGGAGCGATTGATATGTTTTATAGAGATTATGGATGGATGCCTGATAGGCCTGCCGATCAAGGTTTTGATGATTCAGAAGAAGATATCGACAATCAAGCAGAACAAAGTTATTTCGATGAAATTACTCCATCAGACTCAAATGCACCTGTAACAGAACGTATTGTTGCTGTTTTGATGGCTGAACCAGGAACTGAGAATGTAAATCCTAGAAAGAAAGTCTATTTGGATCTGGATACGCCTATTACAAACAAACTTATATTGGACCCTTGGGGTCAACCCTATGTAATTAAGCTAGATAGAAATTTTGACGGCAAAGTGGAATATTTCAGTCAGCCTTCCCAATATAACACAAGAAGCATTGTTATTTCAGCTGGTGCTGACCGCAATATTTTAAATTTTGATGACAACGTAGCTAGTGTAATTTTGAATATTAACTGATGGGGAACTTATGAAAAAGTTTTCTTCAGGATTTGTAACGCTTTGTGCTTCAACGTTGTTCTTTCTTGGAGGGGTAGGTTTTCCATACTCTCATGCAGGCACCACTTCTCTACGCTATCGGGGCTGGGAAGGGGCGCTGCGGGCGGCGAACGACGCGATAGAAATTGTGGTGATCCCGCAAACCGGCCGGCTGCTTCATTTGTCCGCTCCCGGGAAAGAGAATTTTCTGAATGTGAATGATTCCCTCGCCGGTCAGCTTCCTCCGGTGGAGGAGGGGGACTGGCTGAACTACGGCGGGGACTGGATGTGGGCGGTGCATCAGGACCGCTGGGAGCAGATGGGCGGAACGCGCTGGCCGCCCCTGCGGGTGCTGGATCGGGCTCCTTGGAGCAGTGAGGTGGAGGTGGATGAACAGGGCACCACGCATATTCGTCTGCGCAGAGATCTGGGATCTCCGGTGTATGCGAGTGTGGAACGCCATTTCGAACTGCCTGCCGGCGACCGGGCGGAACTGACGGTGCATCAGTCTGTCCGCCGGATTCAGGCCTCGGAAATTCCGGTGATCCTCTGGCAGGTGAGTCAGGTTTCGGACGCTTCGATGGCCATTCTGTCGGCCCGTCCGGAGGATTTTGACGGTCAGGGCTATCACCGGATTGATTTTGATGTGCCTGATCAGGAATCTCTGCGCTGGTGTGAAGAGGCGCTCATCTACACGCCGCGTCCGGGTACCGAACATAAGCTGGGTACGAAAGGATACTGGATTGCGGCCCGCAAACAGGATCAGACCCTGCTCATCTGGGCGGAAGGGGGGCAGGGAGCGGGCGAGCAGCCGGACCGGGGCAGCACGGTGGTACTTTATGCGAATGCGGGACTGGGGTATGTGGAAATCGAGACGCAGAGTGAGGAAGTGGAGCTGGCTCCCGGAGAAAAGCTCGAGAACAAGGTGGTGTACCGGCTGTTGACGGTCGGGGAAGAGGAGGAGGCCTGCGCGGTGTCGCAGACTTTGAATGCGCTGCCTCCGCCCCGGGATGTGGTGTCTTTCTCTCCGGCCCACCCGCATCCGGGAGATGTGCTGGAGGTCCGGGTCCGCAATCCGGAAGCCGGCGGAGTGTTGCACTGGGGGGTAAACTCTCCGGAGGGTCAGTGGGAAATTCCGCATCCGGTGTACTGGCCGGAAGGGACGCGGATGGCCGAGAATGGAAAAGCGGTGGAGACGCCGCTGCCGGAGGCGGTGGACGGAATTTCGGTTTTGAAAGTGGGGCCCTTTGATCAACCGGAGCAGGGGGTGGAATCCTTTCATGCCGTGGTCAGGTGGGGCCGCCGCTGGGAGAGCCGGGAGGGCAGGAATTATAATGTGGAGCTGCATCCCCATCCGGAAGCGGCGGAAATCCTGTGGAACATAGAGGAGGAGGGCCTGACCGCAGGGAAACTCAGACTCAAGGTGGGTTCGGCTCCGGCTGCGGATGAAATCCGGCTGTATCTGGATCAGCGGGAAGTTTCCCGTTCCCAGGGGGCGGAACTGCAGATCGACTTTGATGCCGGGGACTGGCCTTTCGGACCTCACGAGCTTCAGGCCCGGTCGATGCGGCAGGGACATCTCTCGA
>JBMTJR010000255.1:0-3535 GCA_049438565.1 Kiritimatiellia bacterium | reverse complement strand
CGATGCCCTGCGGGTGGCCCCGCAGACCGAGGAGTCGGTGGCGAAACTGCGCAAAGACTGGAATTTCTGGACCGATCTGCCCAGCACCCCCAAAGATTTCATCCGGGTGGAGGATATGGATGAAAAAATCGGGGCGATGGAAACCATGCTGCTCGACAAGTCCGTGTATCAGTCGATGGAATGCGGAGACGGTGCCTGTACCGGTTGCGGTGAAAAAACGGTTCTGCATCTGTTTGTGGGAACCATGACCGCGCTGATGCAGCCGCGGGTGAAAAAACATCTCGCGGAAATTGATCAACTGATTTCCGGGCTGGAAACCCGGATACGCGAGAAGCTGGCGGCCACCGTGGATGTGAGTGATCTGGCGGCGATTCAGAAATCGCTGCAGAGTCATGCCTCCGGCGATCTGAAACTTTCGGATCTGGCCAAAGAACTGGATGCCGGCAAGGCCGGATCGCCGATTGATCAGGACTGGCTCAAATCCATGACCCAGCTGCTGGCCAAATTGAAGGATCTCAAATGGCGCTACGAGGAGGGGCCCGGAAAGAATGGCCGGTCCAATCTGGGGTTCATCAACTCCACCGGATGCTCCTCGGTGTACGGATCCTCCTGGCCCTACAATCCTTATCCTTTCCCCTGGGCCAATCATCTGTTCCAGGATTCCCCCTCCGTCGCGATGGGTGTGTTTGAAGGGCATATGTGCAAAATGGCGGACGGATTCAAAGTGATCCGTATGGCCAAAGCCGCTCTCGAATCGGATGTGGATCTGGATGCAATGCGGGCGGATCTGCAATACTTCAACTGGAATCAGTTCACGGATGCGGAATACCTGCTTTGTCCGCCTGTCTGTGCGGTGGGCGGAGACGGTGCCATGTATGACATTGGATTCCAGAATCTCTCCCGCCTGCTCATGACCGGTCGTCCGATCAAAGTGTTGGTGCTGGACACCCAGGTGTACTCCAACACCGGCGGTCAGGCCTGTACCTCCGGATTCATCGGACAGGTTTCGGACATGGCGCCCTACGGCAAAGCCTGGAAAGGAAAGAGTGAAATCCGCAAAGAGATGAGCCTGATCGGTGCAGCCCACCGGACCTCCTTCATCTTCCAGGGCAACACTTCGAACTACACCCACCTGATCGAAGGGTTTATCGACGGGATCAATGCCCGCCGTCCGGCCCTGTTCAATGTGTACGCGGTTTGTCAGCCGGAACACGGGGTGCCGGATGATTCGTCTGTCTACCGCAGCCGCATGGCGCTCGAATCGCGGGCCTATCCGCTCTTCCGCTTTGATCCGGATGCCGGAGAGGACTGGCAGGAATGCATCAGTCTCGAAGGCAATCCCGCGCTGGATGCGGACTGGCCAAGTTACACCCTGGCTTATGAGGAGGACGACGGGACCAAGCAGTCGCTGGAGCTTCCCATGACTTTTGCCGATTTTGCGGTGGCGGAGGCCCGTTTCCGCAAACACTTCCGGGTGGCTCCCCAGGATACCTGGAACGAAAACATGGTGCTGCTGGCGGATTTTGTGAAATTGACGCCGGAGGACCGCGAAGGGAAATTCCCCTATATCTGGACCCTGGACAAGAAAAACCATCTTTCCAGAGTGCTGGTGGCGGAACCGATTGTCGCCTCGACCGAGGAACGTCTGGACTTCTGGAAGACCCTGAAGTCTTTGGCTGGACTGACCCGCAAAGTGGATCCGCAGGCCATTGCCGATCAGGTCCGCTCCGAGACCGCACAAAAACTGGCGCAGGGACTCATGGCCATGCTGGGGGGCGATGTGAATCTTCCCAGCCTGCTCCCCGAGACACCGGCTGCCACATCCGCTGCTCCGGCGGCGGGAAGTCTGGAACCGGCCTGGATCGACCAGAGCCAGTGCACCTCCTGTGACGAGTGCATCAACATCAATCCGGCGATCTTCGCCTACGACGCGGACAAAAAAGCCTTCGTGCAGAATCCTGTCGGAGGTCCGTTTAAAGACATCGTCCGGGCGGCGGAGAAATGCACCGGACAATGTATTCACCCCGGAACCCCGGCGGATCCGAATGAAAAGGATCTCGAGAAACTGATGAAACGTGCGGAGAAATATAATTAAGTCTCTAAAATTTGAGATCAGGGGCTGAAGCCCCCGGTCTCTTTGTTTAGACGATTCTGAGTTTGAAAAAATGTCACATACCTTTTCCATCACTCATTTTCTCCGCGGGAGTTTCCATCACGGAATCCATCCGCCGGAAAATAAACACTTTACGGCGGGAAAACCGATTGAACGTCTGCCGTTTCCTCCCCAGTTGATTTTGCCGCTGTCCCAGCACGCGGGAAAGGCCTCAGTGCCTCTGGTGCGGAAAGGTCAGGAGGTCGCCCGCGGGGAGCCGATTGCTCGTGCGGACGGATTTGTCTCGGTTCCTCTGCATGCACCCGCCAGCGGGGTGGTGAAAGATATTTGTCTGATGCCCTCCGCCCGGGGTCCGATGGTGGAAAGCATCGTGCTGGATGTTTATCCCGGGGATCCTCAAGAGGTGCTGTACGGACGGGAAATCGACGTGGAGGCACTTACCCCTGCGCAAATCATGCAGGCGGTGCAGGACACCGGACTGGTGGGGCTGGGGGGCGCGGCGTTTCCCACCCACGTCAAACTGTCGGTACCGGAGGGCTGTTCGATTGATACCGTTTTGATCAACGGCTGCGAGTGTGAGCCATTTCTGACCACGGATCACCGGCTGATGTTGGAGCAGGCGGCGGATCTGGTGGCGGGAACCCGGATTCTGATGAAAGCGCTGGGAGCGGAGCGGGCGGTGATAGGAACCGAGGACAACAAACTGGATGCGGTGGCGGCGGTCGAGGCGGTTCTGCAACCCGGAGATACGGTCTCTGTCAAAGCAGTGCGCACGAAATATCCGCAGGGTGCCGAAAAAATGCTGGCCAAAGCGCTGGTGAACCGGGAGATCCCCTCCGGCAAATTCCCCTCCGCCGTGGGTCTGGGCGTGTTTAATGTGGCGACCGCCACGCAGATCGGTCAGCTGCTTCCCCGGAAACAGGGGGTGATTGAGCGGGTGGTTACGGTGACCGGACCCGGAATTGAACGTCCGGGAAATTACATTGTTCCCATTGGCACCTCTATCCGCTTCCTGTTGGAGAAACTCGGGTTCCGGGGGAGCGCGAGGCATTTGATTATGGGCGGACCCATGATGGGCGGAACGGTGGCTTCTCTGGACACGCCCATCACCAAAGGATGTGGAGGTCTGTTGATTCTGAACGAACAGCAGCTCACCAGCGAGGCTCAGATGAAGCGTTATCCCTGCATCAGCTGCGGAGCCTGTGTGGATGCCTGTCCGATGCTGCTGAATCCCTGTGAACTGGGCCGGCTGGCTCACAAAGCCCAATACGAAACCATGGCCGCGCGTTACCATTTGAATGACTGTTTTGAATGCGGAAGCTGCAGCTATGTGTGTCCGGCGGCCATTCCGCTGGTGCAGTATTTCCGGGTGGCAAAATCTGTAAACCGCAGCCGGGCAGCCGCATCATGAGCGACACCGTA
>JBMTJR010000254.1:0-3581 GCA_049438565.1 Kiritimatiellia bacterium | reverse complement strand
TTCCTCTACCTCGGCGCCATGACAGACTCTTATGACTTTCAAACGCTGTTTGAGGCGGTCAAGATTCTTCAAACAACGTCACCCGGCTTTGAGATCCACTTTGCCGGGAGCGGCCCTCTGGAGGAGCCCTTGAAGCAGCAGGTAAAGGACCTTCAATTAGAGGACAAAATTCATTTTCACGGTTTCCTTTCTCTAAAAGAAATGGAGGCGCTGTGCGGGCAATGCCACGTCGGTCTCAACATCATCCGCGATGGCCTGCACATCACCATGCCCCACAAGCTCAATGATTACCTGTGTGCAGGGCTGGATGTAATCAGCAGCCTCCCCGGTGAATCCGCGGAACTCCTGGAAACTTATAAGGCCGGTGTTCTCTACACGGCCGGAGACCCTCAAGGCCTTGCCGTCGCCATGCAAAGGTACCTTGAAACGAAAAACGCCCCGCAAGGCGGGGCGCTGAAATTGGCTGCGGAACGGCTGGACCGCGAAAAAAGCTATCCGGTGTGGGGCCGATGGCTTGTCAACTGAAGCCTGACCGGCATTCTTCATATACCTCCAGAAAGCATTCGGAGATCACATCCCAGGAAAAGGTACTTTTCACATATGCTGCTCCGCGGCGGCCCATAGCGGCCAACTCCCGGTCCTCAAGCTGTAAGGCCTCCGACAAAGCTCCCGCCACGGACGCCGGATCACCCTCCACCCACCAGCCCGTCTTTTCCGTCAACAGACATTCCCAGGGTGTTGTTTTCGATGCGATGACCGGCACGCCGCAACCCAGTGCTTCGGCGGCGGATATGCCGAAATTCTCAGAATGGGAAATCAGAAATGCAAGGGAGGCTCCCCGAATCAATTCCCATTTCGCATCACCATAAACCGGGCCAAGGAACTCCACTTGTTCCGCAATCCCCAGATCCCGCGCCAGCTGTTCCAACTCTGAGCGGTGCGCCAGCTCATCTGAACCTGCCAGTTTCAGCCTCCACCCTTCCGGCCGTACCTGTGCCCAGGCAAGTAACAATGTAGGCAAATTCTTAATCGGATGAAGTCGCCCCATGAACAAAGCGTAGCGCTTCGTAGAAAAACATTTCGATGTTGGACGTTCGATGTTGGACGTTCGATGTTCGCTATCTTCCGCTGCCTCCGGCAGCTCTATCCCATTCGGTATCACCGCAATCGGCTGCCCCAACCCCATCCTGCGAATACTCTCCGCCTCCAGTTCCGAGGCTGCGTGGAAGCAACTGACCCGCTCCAGATCCGTCCGCTGATACAGCTTCAGCGCCAGTTTCTTTTTCCATCCCCGGTGTCGCATCGCCCATGGGTCGAGACATCCTCTGGGCGAATGCAACAGCGGAATTCCCAGCTCGACCGCAATCCGGGAAACCCAATGATTCTGCGCCAGCCACATGCCATTGTCATGAACCACATCCGGGGCAAATTCATCAAACACCGCCTCCACTGCGCATCGGCCCCCGAGGATCCGGGACGACCGCAGCAGCGGTACCCGCACCGCCTTCAGCGGAAACAGCGCCACCCCCTCCGGGGCAGCCTGCACCGGCAGTTCCGGAAAATCCGACGCTATCAACCCGACGCGGTGCCCACGCGACGCAAGAGCAGACGCCAGAGCACCCACCGAAAAAAAAGGCCCGCCGTATCCAGGGTGAAAGGCGGGCAAGGAGAGGAGGAGGTTCATTAGATCGGCTTCACCTACCACTTCAACCGTTCCACACGGCTTACCTTGTCAAAATGCGCATCCCGCGACAAGACAGGCAGACTGTGCTCGACGGCCAGGGCGGAGATCCAGACATCATTTTCGGGGATGGGAGTTCCCGCCCTTTTCAACTCATGCCGAATGGAAGCATAACAGGTGCAGGTTGACTCAACCACCGGTAGAACGGTGCAGGTTTCGATAAACGCATTCAATACCTGACCTCTTTCTTTTCCTTGGCGGGAACCCAGAAGACCAAAGCGGTATTCCCCAAGGACCATCACGGGTACATACAGACCAAATGCTTTCCAACAGACATGAACGATGTCCTGATCTCCATCAAAAAATGCCGACAAAGCATTCGTATCCAGAATCATGGATGGACCTTACTCCCAATCTTTTGGGTCCACGACGCCAGTCGCCTCTTCAATACGCTTCAGGATTCGACCAGACTCCTGATGATCTGAAAACACCCCGGAAAATTTCATCCAAGGCTTTTCCCGTTCGCTTCGATCCTCAGCCAGAAGCTTCGCCTCCAATGCCGCGCGCACAAAGGACGTCATACTCTGTCCGTGGCGGGCAGCCGTGGATTTCGCTCTTCGCAATAAAGCATCCGGTAATTCCAAGGTCGTTTTCATACCTAAATAAATACCCATAAATATGGGTCTGTCAATTTCTCCTATTCACTTTCCGCTTTTCTTATCCCGTATCCGGGTGAAGTCGGTAGTGAAGTCGCCTGCCCGCGCGTGGCGCGAGCCACGGCCAGGGGGGACGACTTCACCTACGGCGCTCAACCGTAGCGGAACTCGTCCCGAGTTCCGTTGAAGAAATAGTGAAGTCGCCTGCCCGCGCGTGGCGCGAGCCACGGCCAGGGGGGACCCAACTTCGCGCAAGCGCTTGGGTCTTCGCCTGTCGGCTTCGCCCGCACAAGTCGCCAGGGCAAGCGACTTCTCCTACGGCGCTGAAGGAATCCACACCTCTAATTTATCGAAGTAATCCCGAAGATACCCGCGGTCTCTCGCAAGAAGCCTGTCCGCATGTACAGAGGCGTGAGCTCCAATCAGAAAATCCGGGACCATCACCTTGCGGCCGGGATTTCGTTTCAGATAGCGGCTGAAGTGAGCTCCTGCCAGCTCCGCACTTTCCAAAGACCCCGGTACAAATTCCAACCGCCAGTCTTCAAGCATCCCTGGGAACTCGGCTTGGGACAGTACCGGCCTTATTTCGGCCAAAACCGTTTCGCACACCACCATTGCCCCTTCCCGGTCAGCGCGCAGTAATGCTGCCTCCGATGCCGATGCGTGGAGCGGATCCCCCAACAACACGTCCAGCAGCACCGAACTGTCAACCGCCGTCCGCATCGCGTATCCGGTTCAAATAGTCATCCACAGAGTCACCTACCGGTAACCTGCCTCTCCCCCGCCATCGCTGGAAAGGCGACCCCTCCTGTCGTTTCACCACGACCAGGTGTCCCTCTTCCATCCGCATGTCCAGCACCGTTCCCTTTCGAAGACCCAATTGGTCCCGTAAGGATTTGGGAATGGTCACCTGGCCTTTTTCGGATACGGTTGTTTTCATACTTTTAAGGTAAGATTCTTTACTAAAAGTGTAAAGATATTTTTTTAGGGCCAAATTTTGTAAAAAGCGTAGCGGAATTGGTCCCCAATTCCGTATCTGAAGTAGTGAAGTCGCCTGCCCGCGCGTGGCGCGAGCCTCGGTCAGAGGGGACCCGTCTTCGCTCTTCGAGCTACGCCGTGGCGCAGCGACTTCACCTACGGCGTGAGAGGATTCCAAACCCGTTTGAATCCGAGATCCTTGAAATCTTTGACATTCGCAGTGGCGAACTCATCGATACCCGCCGCCTGAAGGGTCAATGCGGTGC